>QIEB01000348.1 GCA_003229495.1 Flammeovirgaceae bacterium | reverse complement strand
GATCCTTCGGTGGTGGAAAGCATTATGGAAGGGGCTTTATAGGGAGTTGTAAGTTATTAGTTATAAGTTTTAAGTTGGTGTACTGAGCATGCCTGAATAAGGACGGGGCCATAAGAATAACGTGATTAATAACGTGATTAATCACGTTATTAATCATTGGTCGATCAAGACAGCCTCAAAAGCCCGTAGGGTGAGCAGCTACCGAAGGGTGCTGCGAAGCTGGCATGAAGGATGCCGGCCCACTGATGACGAACGCCGCTTACTTGCGATCTTCTTCCCTGGTGCCACCTCCCTTGTGCCACCCCGGGGAGCCTCCGCTTGAAAGCTCCGGCTCCCAAAGGAGCGGGGGCACTAGCCCTTTAGTTTATTTGGATCCTGGCGGTTGTCCCAAAAAGTCAGTAGCCGGATACTTTCTTCCCTTACTTATAATACAGGGTGTTTTGTTTAGTTATTATCGGCGCTTCATGGATGGATTTGCTTTCAGATCTGCGATAAAGATCAGGGTTCTCCGAGATAAGTTGTAATACCTTCTCAGTGCGTTCTATGAACTTACTTACTTCTCGTTCACTCCAATGGGATTCCAGATAACTTATAATATGATCGAAGGTGTTTGCCGCCTCTGGGGTTCACTCAAGCTTTAAAGCCATTTTTGTACTTCTTCATTACTTCTCCATGGCTTTTGACTTCTCCCTGGGCAGATTGCGACAGCCCTCTTTCAATAGACGCTTTTAAGTCTTCATCTAACTCTTCCCAAAAATCGGATTCATTGACAGCTAAAAATTGCTTAACACGTGCTATCAGATTGGAGTCCTTTATTTGGATGATGCGCTCAATAAGTGTGTATTTCTCCGCTTGTATGTCCATAAGAAGTCTTCTTAACTTATGTAAAGATAACGATTTTGCCACAATCTTAGTTTATTAAAACTACCATACTCTAATCCAACGGATGATATTTCTTTATAAGAGGCCAATATTAATTAGGCATGGATTTGTGATATAGTTGCCTGCTCGTCATCGTTAAATCCATAATCCATAATTTCCAATTCATAAATAATCTACCGCGTTAAGCGGTAAATCATAATCGCCGCCCTTTTGGTAAGCGCTTCCATAGTGCGAAGATCCACAAATTCCTCTTCGGAGTGCGCACCTCCACCCATGACTCCCAATCCATCCAGGCAGTCCAGGTACTCGGCCACAAAACTGATGTCTCCGGCACCCCTTTTACCAGGATCATACTTTTCTACTGGCCCATATCCCATGTCCTGGCTAACCTTGCTAAGAACCTGAAGTACCTCCATGTTTCCTGGCGTGGGGCTCATGGCCGGATAACTGTCCCTAAAGCTGATTTCTGCGGTTGTGCCGGGTAGGTTATCCGATACAATGGCCGACATTTTGTTCCTGGCTTGCTCTTTTTGTTTCTCGGATATAAACCGGAGACCACCCTTGACAAGAACGGATTGGGAGATCACATTAGACTTTCCAAATACCTTGCCGGAGCTTTGAGCAGAATCAAAATTTATGGATGTCCCACCCAGGATCACCCCAGGATTAAAAGTCAGGTATTCTTCAGGTACTTCATTATAAAAAGTGTTTAGGATTCTGGAAGTCTCAAAAATGGCGCCTGCACCGTATTTTTCACTGAATATGCGTGAGCTGTGGCCCCTGGTCCCCTCTACTTTTAAAGTCCACCCGCTGGAACCCCGGCGTGCCACGGTGGCGTGACTGAAGTCACTGGCCCCTTCAAAACCCAGAGCTATATCACTGCGTTTGGCAGCTGTCACAAGATCTCCCCTGCTGGCTGAAAGTGGCTTGCCGGCAATTTCCTCATCACCATGCAACATTACAATTATCCGGGTGCCCTCCAAGGCTCCTGTTTCATGAAGGGCCTTTAAGGCATAAAGCATCACCACATTGCCACCTTTCATGTCGGAAGTACCAGGACCCGTGGCCAGTGAATCCATGGGTTGGTATTTTTGAAAAGGGCTGTCTTTCTCAAATACGGTATCCAGGTGACCGATAAGCAGCAGTCGTTTTCCTTTAAAACCCTTATTCTCAGCTAATAAATGGCCTGCCCTGTTCACACCTGCGTGCATTTCAATCCAGGTGGTACTAAACCCCAAGGCGCTGAAAGCTTCCATGTATTGCTTGCCGGTGGCAATAACACCCTCCAGATGCATGGTCCCACTATTGATATTGACGGATTTTTCCAGAAATTCCAATGCCTTGGTGTGGTTGGATTCTACTATGGATAGTATTTTTTTCTCATGGCGATTTAACTTTTGGGCCCAACCAGAATGAATCATGGACAACAGTAATACTGAAAGGCAAAGAGTATGAAATGTTGACCGGTGATGGCTTGGACAGATGGACATTGGGATCATGATCTTCAGATTAATGAACTAAAGCTGGTTAGGATTAATCTAATTTTAAGGACTAAAAAACCGCGGAGCCATAAAACGGACATAGGATATATTTTGACATAATCTTTATATTGTTATATTATTTATTGTTATATTTAAGTTTGAACCTAAATAAATATGAGCCGACTAGTTGTAATCACCTTAGTGTTGTTTGTATTCAGTGCCTGTGCTCCTTACCGTCCAGCTTGTCAAACCAAAGCTGGTAAGAAGAAACTTGAATACTACAACTCCATACAATATCCGAAATCTACCAAGAAGTACACCAAGAATAAAAGTAGTCGAAAACGAGTGGCCTCCTACTGACCAACAGCCTTAATGGGTACTCTGATCTGGGTAACATCCCACTGCATCACCACAAAAACCTCTGATCCCGATTCCTCAATGTTTATAGTAAATTGCTCCATAGGCTGTGATTTTTCAATCACCTGAACTTTGATCCTGCCCAGGTCCTTGCTGAAATCAGGAGGTGAAGCACCCCAACGGTCTGCCTCGGTGTTAATGCCAATTACCCAGTAATCCGCTTCAGGGAACGCATATAGTGAGTAACTTCCTTTTGATAGTAGCTGTCCACCGAAATCCATATCTGTTTCAAGCGTCAACCTGGTGGCCTCATTT
Source organism: Flammeovirgaceae bacterium (assembly GCA_003229495.1). Taxonomy (GTDB): domain Bacteria; phylum Bacteroidota; class Bacteroidia; order Cytophagales; family Cyclobacteriaceae; genus SZUA-3. Next base: position 11,432 of record QIEB01000348.1, on the reverse strand, counting down.
GCCCCCAGTCGCCAGTATTTTCCAAAAGGCAGTAATGCACCCTCTGCCATAGTTCCAAAGATCAAACGTCCCTTTTTAGATGGTCTACCATAATTAATTCGTAGACCCTGCTCTTGGTAGGTTACTTCCTCTGCGGGGCTTAGCGATCGGGTAGTAAGCAGTATGTAACTGATGTATCCAATAATTACCAACAATACCGCACCTACACCGACAAAAATCTTTTTCTTTAAGCTCATCATTGACGATTTTATTAAATATAACGGATCTGGGGAGATTTGCAAAGTTGAGAAATCCTATATCCAGTAAGTGAGATCGTGCCTCCTGTAATGTCAAAATTATAATCATTTCAGGAAATTTCTGGATATTATCAAGCGTTAAAAATACAATTAATTTAAGAAAAAGTACACAGGTACGAATTGTACAAAATGAAGCTGAATAGGGAGGCTACCATCTGTGGTTTCAGGGTATTAACAGAAAAATAACTACTGCTATGAAAACGACTCAGCAAATCTTAGCATACCTATTAATTCTTTTCACTTTCGGACTTTTCAGTTGTGTGGAGGAAATACCTGACATCTCAGGGAGAAATTATATTTACGAATTAAAAGCTACCTCTGAACAAGGCATCAATGGCCAGGTGAAGATCCGGGAAAGAAACGATGGCACTACCCAATTGGAACTGGTGCTGAACGGAGTTAACTCTGATGGCTCTTACCCCGCTTATATTCATTTCAATAATGCGTTGGAGGGTGGAGGAATTGCCATTACGCTTACTCCTGTGGATGGCCATTCCCGCAATAGTGTTACCGAGATAGGTACTCTGGATTCAGGGACTACAATTACCTTCCAGGAGTTGCGTGAGTTTGACGGTCATTTGAATATTCAACTGGACAATGACAGGGGAATAATAGCGGCTCAGGCAGATATTGGAATGAACGCGCTTACCGGGCGATTCCAACAATTCAATCTCCATGAAGGGGATGTAGAGGGAGGGAGCGGAATTCTCACCATCGAGGAACGTGAAAGTGCTTTTTCGCTAATAACTGTTAAACTTGAAGGAAGCATTCCCGGAAGACAGCATCCTGTTACCCTGAATTTTGGGTCAATTCTGGCAAAGTCGGGAATTGCCGGTACTCTGAATCCCGTAGATGGTACTACTGGAATTGGGAAAACCCACCTGGAGCAATTGGATGGCGATTTGGTAGCCCCCTATGAAGCGCTGGTTGAGTTTAAAGGATTTATCCGGGTTCATTTGGGTACTGGCGTTGAAATGAATACCATCCTCGCACAGGGAAATATTGCCTTTGTAGAAAACTAATAAAAACATACCACCTTTTTTTAGGCTCCTTTTGGAGCCTTTTTTTTGTCAAAAATTGAGAAAACCCTAGCTTAGTCAACCGATCAGGTCCAACTTGATGAAAAAATATTATGGATTTAAGAAGTGATACTGTTTCCAAGCCCAGCCGGGAAATGCTGGAGTACATGTTTCTGGCAGAGGTAGGAGATGATGTCTTTGATGAAGATCCTTCTGTTAAGGCCCTTGAGGTCAAAGTGGCCACTATGTTTGGAAAAGAAGCAGCGCTGTTTTGCCCTTCAGGAACTATGACCAACCAAATTGCTGTCCGCATAAATACCGTCCCCCAGGACCAGGTGATCTGTGACCAACGATCTCACATTTACAACTATGAGGGAGGGGGGCTGGCTTTCAATTCACAGGTTTCTGTAAGGCTGCTAGACGGAGATAGGGGACGAATTACTGCCCAGGATGTAGAGGACAATATAAATCCGGATGACATACATTTTCCGGTCACTAAATTAGTAGTATTGGAGAACACAGTTAACAAAGGTGGCGGCAGCTATTATAGTTTGTCACAAGTAGCTGAAATAAAGGAAGTGGCGACACAAAATAGTCTTAAAATGCACCTGGATGGCGCCAGATTATTCAACGCGTTGGCAGAGACCCAAGAAAATCCTGCCGACTGGGGAATTTATTTTGACACCATTTCAATATGCTTGTCTAAAGGCCTGGGTGCTCCAGTGGGGTCGGTTTTATGTGGCAATCATAAGGCAATGGCAATGGCCAAAAGAGTTCGAAAGGTACTGGGAGGCGGGATGCGGCAGGCAGGCTATTTGGCAGCTGCTGGACTGTATGCGCTCGAACATCATGTCAAAGCCCTGGCTGATGACAATCGCAGGGCAAGATCCCTGGGTGATATCATTAGAGATCTGCCATTCGTCAACCGCGTGCATCCAGTAGACACCAACATCGTGATTTTTGAATTGGATGACAGTATATCTCCAAATCAGCTGCTAGGGAAACTCAGGGCTAAGGATGTACGCGCATTACCGTTTGGAGGGCAGGAGGTTAGGATGGTGACCCATCGGGAAATCACCGATGAAATGGTGGATCGGTTTTCGGAAGTAGTAAAGCAATTGCATATTTGAAATGCTGCAGGACCAACGACCATTAGCGGAAAGAATGCGACCACATCGGCTGGATGATCTTTTGGGCCAATCCCATTTGCTGGGACCCGGAGCACCTTTGCGATTAGCCATTGAAAGTAGCGCTATACCTTCCATGATCCTATGGGGGCCGCCAGGCGTGGGAAAAACCACCATTGCCAATATCATTGCCAATCATGTAAAGAGGCCATTTTATACACTAAGCGCCATCAGCGCAGGTGTAAAGGATGTAAGAGAAGTCATTGCAAAAGCGGGTAGACAGCATGGTGTGATCTTATTTATTGATGAAATACACCGATTCAACAAATCTCAACAGGATGCTTTGCTGGGGGCTGTTGAAAAAGGTGTAATAACCTTGATCGGGGCCACCACCGAGAACCCATCATTCGAGGTAAATAGTGCCTTGCTTTCACGGTGTCAGGTTTATGTGCTAAAGCCACTGGAGCAACATGATCTAAAGTCTATTATCCGCAAAGCCCTGGAGGGTGAATTTAAGAATATAGAGGTAGAGATAAAGGAGTACGAAGCCTTGCTGAGGTTAAGTGGTGGAGATGCCCGCAGGGTATTGAATTTATTGGAATTGGTAATCGATCCACAGAAAGGCCCGGTGGTCATAACCGATGAAAAAGTGATTAAGGCAGCCCAGCGACGGGTGGTGCTTTATGACAAGGGTGGAGAGCAGCACTATGATATTATTTCGGCATTTATCAAATCAGTCAGGGGCAGTGATCCAAATGCGGCGGTATACTGGCTGGCCCGCATGATCGAAGGAGGCGAAGATGTTAAATTCATAGCCCGTCGGTTAGTGATCCTGGCTTCGGAAGATATAGGAAATGCCAATCCCACGGCTTTGGTAATGGCTACCAATTGTTTTCAGGCGGTAAATATGATCGGTTATCCTGAATCTGAAATCATTTTGTCTCAATGCACTACCTACCTGGCCTGTTCCCCTAAAAGCAATGCCAGCTACAAAGCCATTAAAAATGCTAGAAAAATAGTGAGCGATCGGGGTGATCTGCCGGTGCCCCTTTCCTTGAGAAATGCACCGACCAAACTAATGCGTTCTCAGGGATATGGGAAGGACTACCAGTATGCCCATGAACACCCCGGTAATTTTATACCACATGAGTTTCTTCCGGAAGGCATGGAAGGCACTTTACTTTATGATCCGGGAGAAAACCCCAGGGAGAATGAACAGCGGAAATGGTTAAAAGCCCTCTGGAATAATAAGTATAACTACTAACGGTTACCCAATATATACCTGAGCCGTTCAACTTCCTCAGTCTTAAAAATTCCAGATTCAACGCTAAAAAGTATGATATAGTCGGAGATTTCCTTAGGCAGCTCTTTTTCTTTAAACATTTCAATATTCTCTATGATCATCTGCTTGTCGTTCGTAATATGTTTGCTGAACCCAAGGTAACGTGGGATATGATGCTCGACAGACAGTCTCAGGAACCTTATTTCCAAATCGTTCATATTTCTTTCTATGGCTTTTTGAAAAGTGTTCCTTGATTGCCTTAAGTAGCCTAATTTCTTGAAAACATTCCACCCAGGCTTGGCTAAAATTGCTTGGGTAGCAGCCATATATGCTAGTTCAAGGGCGTTTGGATTACGAATATTATATAGTTTATCATATAGAGGAAATGCGTACTGGTAATCGAGTGTGCTCTGGTAAAACTCATGCCGTATTTCATGTATTGCACCATCCTGAGCATTGGAGCAAAATGAAAAACTGCCAAGCACCAACACCATTATGCTCATTATTTTTCCCATAGACAAAGAAACAAAAAGGAGTTATTATAAGTTTGCTCAGGTCCGGCTGACGTAGGAAACAGGATCCAACTCAGACTCTAAATTGCTTTCTTTCTTTTCCCGGGTATGAAACGCCAACCTGGTGGCGGTGTCATGTGAGTATTTTGTGGTCTGTTCAACCCGGTACATATCAAAGCCGTGCTCGTGAGTATGAAGAAGGTCATCATATGGTCCTTTACTGCCTATCAGTTTTACAAAAACCGGGGCGGTTTCGATAGCAATAAACAGCAATAGGATAAACAGGTTGGCCCAATATATCGGCTGACTATTTTTGGTCAGATTACCTAGTGCGTCAATCCTGGCAGCCAGGCCGTCATACTTTTCCCTTTTTAGTCCTGCGATTTCCTGACTATTGGACATCTGTAACATTTCAATGTCACGCTGCTTACGGGCTACCAGAGAGTCATTGTTAGTTTTAAGGCTGGCAAGTTCCTGATCAACGCGATCTGCATCCTGTTTTTTTACTCCATATATTGGTCCCAGGTTTCGTCTCATGCTACCCCCGGTACCGTCCGCTTCTTGTTGCGCTATCTGCCTAAGTTCATCACGAATTACTTCCTTGTTGACAACTTCGGCCTTTAACTGCTCGATTTCCTTATTGAGGAGTTGAATGCTGGGGACGAATCGTGCTTTTATGGTGTCTTCTTGTTTTTTAAAAAGCGCTTGTTCCATCAAGATCAATTCACCGTTAATTTCAGATTCAAACATTTTCAATTCCAGGGGTTTTGATATTACAAAGGCCAGAAGCACCGCCAAAATGATTCGTGGGATGGCGGTACGGATTTCCTTCCATATGTTACCCTCTTTTTTCATGCTTGATACTATATATCGGTCAAGATTGAAGATCATGGCTCCCCAGAGAATACCAAATAGCACCGCTGGTGGCCAGGAATCAAAGACAGTAAACAAAGCATACCCTGCAGCCAGGGCAGCAAAAATTCCGGTAAAAAGTACCGTAGCTCCAATTCCTGTATACTTGCTGTTTTCCGTGGGACATCTATTAAGGAGCTCAGGGCTGGCGCCTGAGCAAAACCAGAAAAATTCTTTCAGTGAATTCATAGACACTGTTTAACACACCTAAAAAATTAACGAAAGACTCCCTGAATTTATTCCCTGTTGCTTTAGGATTTAATAAACCGGAAGTACCTACATTAAGTTTGGATCAAACCATGTGCCTGATATTCAAACACCTGTAAATCAAATGTTTGAAAAAATAGATAGGCCAATAAGGGAAAAACTGTAACAATAGCGGACATATTTTTGTTCGAACTTGAACGCCAAACTAGAGAAGGATACGGTGTTTATCTTTTGGCTTTTAAAAAAAGCACACCTTTGGACATTGCAATGATCTTGTCTACATCCATATGTTGTGCCCTAAACCGTCCACTATTGTAGAGTTCTGCCTGGTCCTGGTAGTGTGGACTCCTTAGGTGTCCGGATTGACCCGTGGGAAGAACACTCAAAGAGTTTTCCATATCTGCCAGATCAATAAGCACTCTCATTGCCGCCCCTGACAGCACTTTATATGGAGACTGGGATTTATCAAAATCCATTTTATTGATCACTTCATCACCGCCACTGACTGCAAATGGCCCAACATTGAATAGTAAATTGAAGGGTTTCTTTCGACCGATTGCGTGCACGTGTTCCAGGAGGTGTACCTTATCCCAGGTCCAATGGCTGGGATCATCACCCAAAGACGCTACTAAATCATTCACGGCATCTTTAAAACTCAATTTCAATATCATGTCACGGGTTTCATGCCCATCAGTATGAATATTATCCCACCACACGGAACGGTCATTGTTTACCAAATAAGATAGAGACCGTCGGGCTACCATGGTAGTAATGTACACTTGAAATTGATCAGCTCCCAGTTCATCTTCCATGAGGTTTTTTTGCAAGTGATAAATCAAACGATAGTAAATGGTAGGGCCGACATCCTGCAGGCCATGGCGGCCGTCCCAGTGGGTTAAATAGTACAGGGTCTTCGCCTCCAAAGCGCTAAGTTCACCTGAAAGCAATGACCCCAGGGTTTGAGCCACTGCAGGATAAACAGGGCTTTTATCATCCATAACCATTTTCTGGAAATCCCCTAAATCCCATTGATCATTTTCAGAAATCAGTTGGGTGATGCGCTTTCCCCGTGCACCAGGGTAGTAGTATCCGGGATGCATTACCTTATAACTGCTGTCGGGTTGATTATTAGCAGAATATACAAATCTATCATCGGGGTTTTCCGATCTTGGATTTTCAGAAAAGGGATACCAACCCAGAGGGTCGTCATTGCCACTTGAACCGTCCAAGATCATTTTGGATTCCACATGGGCTGGTCTTTTTATCAGCCTGGCCACCGCCCACCAGGCAATATTGCCATCTTTATCAGCGTAAGTGATATTCAACCCCGGGGCCTCGAGCAGTGATACTGCACTCCTGAATTGATCAATACTTTTGCTATGGGCCATTTCATAAGACACTCGTAAGACCTTACTGGGAAATTTATTGAAGGTCCAGAAAAAACTTACCGGCTCACCCTCCTGTGAATCAACTACAGGGCTAACTTGATTTATTATTGGACCGTGTCTGGATGACCTTACAGAGAATTCCAGATCATCACTATCCTTGATAATGATTATTTCCTTTCGGATATTCAGTTCTTCCCAGTGGTCCTGGTTCCAAACCTGTTCAACGTTATTGGGATTGGCTTTTTCCCTATAAAAATCCATATCATCATTGGGAAAAATAGTTAAGCCCCAGGCGCTGTAGTCGTTGTGTCCAATTAGGGCAAAAGGGAAGCCTGCCAGATGATTTCCATAGAAATCAAATCCCGGACAATTTAAATGTGCCTCATAAAATACTGACGGCTGCCCGAAGCCTATATGGGTATCATTAGCCAGCATAGGGTAGCCGGATTTGGTTTTCTCAGGACCTACTACCCAGGAGTTACTGCCCATCCATACCGGCACTGGAAGCGAGTGCATAACATTCAAGGCAGTTTTGGTGAAGGCCATAGTGCCGGAGGTCTCTTGCAGATTGGTCGGAATGGTGGTATTTTCCTTGGTAGTGTTCAGCCTTAGGTCTTTGATATAGTCCGGGCCCAGTTTCGAGGCAATGCTGGTGATCAAGGGGTCCGTTCGTATGGCGGTGTTAAAACTGAAACCCATGTAACCAACGATTCGGTATAAATCAACCGGGGTAAAATCTCTTTTTGGGATACTCAACAGGGTAAATTCAGGCGGTGTAGGCCCGGTTCGAAGGTAAGTGTTTAAACCCTGAAGATAAGCAAATGCTGCTTTTTGAAAAGGTTCTTTGTCCGAGGACAAATAAGTGGCTGCGGATCTTTTGGCGGTTTCATTTATACCAATGGTGCGCATAAACCGATCCGTTTCCACCAAATCTGACCCAAATATTTCAGAGAGATTTCCGCCTCCCACTCGCCGCAAAAGCTCCATTTGAAACAATCGTTCCTGAGCATGTACATAGCCTAGTGCGAAATATAGATCATGCTCATTTTCGGCGTATATGTGAGGGATGCCATAGTTATCGAAATGCACCTGGACATCTTTGTGAAGCCCATCCAACACTTGCTCACCGCTATAAACAGGTCTGCTGGAATCCAAATACCAAAATACCCCAAATGCAATGATTGAAGAGAGTATCACCAATCCAATCAATATCCATTTGAATATTTTCATAAAAATGCTTACCGGTTACGACCGTATTTTTCGTGGCTGGAGACCCAATCTGAACTAGAAATGGCAGCGGCCAAAGAGATTTCACCTGCCAACACCGCGCCTGCTACGATCTCTGTAAATTGCCCAACCTTACCCCGGCCATAACATCCTAAAAGCTCCAGGCATTCGCGCTGAGTGGCCAGGCCTACTCCTCCTCCATAAGTTGCCACGATCAACGAAGGAATGGTTATTGATATGTAAAGATCCCTGTCCGGAGTAAGCTCAGTGTACATAATACCCGCAGATGACTCAGAGACGTTAGCGACATCCTGCCCAGTAGCAATGAATATGGCCGTTATGGCGTTTGCCGAATGGGCGCCATTGTTATTAGCGCCTGACAGCATGGCACCAATATTAGAGACCTGGCCATGATAGGTAATACTTTCCGGCTCAACCCGCATATTTTGTATTAATACATCTCTTTTAATAACAGCTTCTGCAGTAACCCTTTTACCCCGGGTGTGCATGATATTTACCTGGCTGGCTTTTTTATCGGTAGCCAGATTGGATTCAAGATAAAAATGATAGATTTTGTTTTCCTGGTATTGATCTAAAATCCAACTACAGGCAGCAAAGGTTGCCCTGCCCACCATGTTCTGGCCAGCGGCATCTCCGGTGGAGAAATTAAACCGCAAATAGGCAAATTTATTGGCCTGATAGTCGTCAATATATAACAACTTCCCTATACTGGTGGTTGCTTCCGCTTTTTCTACTATCTCTTCAAAGTTCTTACGTACCCATTTTACAAAATCCCTGGCTCCACGGGCATCTTCAAAGACAAAAACCGGGGCCCGTTGCATGGCGTCCTCAACTATGGTACATTTTACTCCGCCACTGGCATTTAGCACCTTCATTCCTCTGTTATAGGACGCTACCAAAGTACCTTCAGTAGTGGCCATCGGGATAATGAAATCACCTTTGGCAAACTCCCCGTTAATGGTTAATGGACCTGCAAACCCCAAAGGAATTTGTGCAACCCCCGTAAAATGCTCAATATTGCCTCTTAAGGTTTTGGGGTCAAATGAATAGTGCTTAATGTGGTTTAATGAGAAGTCACAATACTTTTCCAGAAATTCCTGCCTGGCATTTACCGCCTCAGCGCCATAGTCATCGTCTGGGTACCGGGGTATTTTGTTATCTGGCTCCGGTAATTCGGATATGGCGCCATTCACCTTCAAGGTTAGTTTCCCAAAGGGCTTAGCCCTGAACTTTACTTCAATTTTATGCTTCCCTAGTGCCAGTGGTGCGGTTTTAGCGATGAAATTAATTGACATCCGTAGCGGAAAATCAATTGGTGATTCTCGGGATATGTCCGATGGAGATACCACCTGACCGTCTCCAAAATCCATGGTGATCCGATCCAGGGATATTTCCTGTCCATTAAGTTTAACGTGTATTATTTCTGTCAGCTTGGCATCTTGTAGGCGATTCTTCAATGAAAATGATACCCCACCGTTATTATTCTTCAGGCTGCCAAAAGTATATAATTGTTTCAGTAGAAGACTTGGAACAATCATGGATTGCGAAATTAGTTGGTAAACTATATAGATTCTGTTGTGGAATAAATATAAAAAAAAGACCTGGAAGATAAAATTGTGAAACACCACCAATAGACAGAAATATTCTGTTGGCTTATAAATACCCCCATTGCAACAAGAGCAACACCTGGATCAAACCAATGGCAAATCCAAGAAATGCTCCTGCCCATTCGATAAATTTCAACTCATTTTGTATAACGGACATCATCATGTTTTCCAGTTTGTCACTGGTGAAGGAGGCAACCTGTTCGAAAACCATATTTTCCAAATTGACCATGTCCAACCGGTTAAAAAATTGGTGTGTAATTTTAGGAATAAATGATTCTATTTCCTGACAAATTTTATCTCTTAGCTGTTGAATTCTATTGTCATTAATAAAGGTTGAAATTATGGGATTTAGGGAAGATATTTTTTCTTTTAAATATTTCTCCACTTCGCCTTCAATTGCCTCCTTTATCTCACCCTGTGTGGCTTGCCTATCAATTTCATCCTTTAGTTGATCCATGGATAACAACTCATCGGCTACCAATTTCGCCATCCGACGAGCCAAAACAGTCTTCCGTTTGGGAAATATCCCATGTACCGTGAATAACCATAAATTGATTGGTCTGCGGGGATAAAAAAGCATTTTGATAGCAATGTAGTTGGTAACGTAGCCTATAACGGCGGAAATGAAAGGTATGACGTACAACATCAAAGTATCTTCAGCGACGGTTTCTGAGCATTGAAAACATTAACAGTAAGGACATCCCTGCGCTTAATAGATAACCAATCCAGCTTAACAAAGGGACTCCATAAAACATGACGCCGCTGGATTGATAGATCAATGTGAAAGTAGAGGCCATCACAAAAGTGGAAATTAATATAGTAAGTACCAGCCGGTTAGCTATACTATTGAGTTTTTTCGTCAAGGGCTCCAGCCCATGATATTCTACATGGTAGTAGAGCTCTCCTTTTCGCATCTTTCTAAGAACATACTTGAGCTCATTGGGGAATTTGTTTAAAAATGAAAGCAACTGGGAACCCGAAAATAACAAGTCCGATCCCATATCTTTTAGAGAAAACTGCTCTAAAAATAGTTTTTTCCCATATGGTTTAAAAAACTCGAAAGTCTGGAACTCAGGGTGAATACGTTCTCCAATCCCTTCCAGGATTACTAGCGCCCGAAGCACAAGAAAGACGCTTCCCGGTACTTTTATTCGATAGTCATAGATGATCCTTTGAAGGCCAAGGGTCAAAGCCGACATATTTATATCATCCAGCTCCAGGCTGGCAAATTCCTCAATTAGTTCGTTTAATCGATACTCGAAGGAACGCATATCTTCGATGTCATGATCAATGGCAAGTTTCTTGAAACTGATGGCCATCGCCCTGGGATTTTTATTGGCCATGGCCAATAAAATCCCGGCAAATGCCAGTTTGTCGCGTTTTAATAATTTCCCAGTCATTCCGAAATCTATCAGACAGATTATGCCGTCTTTTTGAATCAAAATATTTCCAGGATGGGGATCTGCGTGAAAATAGCCAAATTCAAATATCTGTTTCAGATAGATATCCATTCCTTGTTCGGCAATTTTCCTGGGGTCCAATCCCCAATCAAGCATTTGTTCTACGTTGGTAATCTTGCAGCCATGAATCAACTCCATGATCAGAATCTTTTCCCCTGATAGCTCTTTGTAAGGTTTTGGCACCGTGAAACTCTTTTCATCCTTGTAGAAACTTCTAAAATGCTGCAGGTTCCGGGCTTCGATGGTATAGTCCAACTCCTTGAGCAGGGTCTTTTCAATGGTTTTTACGATTTCAAGGGGATTTAGTATCCCTTGTTTTAATAAATAGGGTTCAGTTATCCGTACTATTTCCCTTAAAAGCTCCAAATCGGTAT
>QIEB01000158.1 GCA_003229495.1 Flammeovirgaceae bacterium | reverse complement strand
TGCGCATTTGCCAACATAGGGTAAGGAGTGAAACAATTGAGATACCAGGTGAGCTCGCATACCTGTGGAACTCTGGATTGCCTGTACAAGAGTTGTTTTGTAGTGTCCATTCCACAAGCAATCCAGGCAGCCGCAGTGGCGTTGGTATTATCCACTCTTAATTTTGGGTCTTTAACTTGGGTTAGTGAGTGAAGATCGGCTATAAAAAACAGAGACTGGTTGGCCTTGTCTTTTGAAAGCATAATGGCAGGAATGATCGCACCTAGTAAGTTACCCAGATGGGGCCTGCCGGTACTTTGAATGCCAGTTAAAATTCTTGCCATACTTGCTATATCAAAATGAACCCTACAAAGAAACATCTTTTTTTAAAAGAATTAAACCAATTATATTAATGGATACAGATACTTAAACTAATAACCAATAAAATGATAAAAAACACAGTTCTACTAATCGCCTTTCCAATACTTGTTTGCTCCATTCTTTTAGAGTCTTGTACAACTTCTACAACTTCCAATATTGCTATAGTCGTCGAAATCCCTGAGACTTTTACTAAGCTATGCGCCTCCTGTCATGGCGAAGACCTCAAGGGTAATATTGCACAGAGCCTCCTCGATGGTTCTTGGCAGTTTGGTCCAGAGGAAGATGATATTATGAGGTCGATCAAATTTGGCTATCCCCATCATGGAATGCCTGCTTGGGGAGCGGTCCTGGCTGATGCAGAGATCGATTCCCTAGTCAGTTTTTTGCTTCATGAGGAAGAACGTTTGGGCATCTCTAAGCCACCTATTCCAGCAACGCTGGAGACACAAGACTATTCGGTTAAGGTAGAGGTGGTGGCCGAGGGCCTGGATGTACCTTGGAGCATTGATTTTATCGGCCCAAACCGAGTATTGATTACCGAGCGCTCTGGGCGCTTAAGAATAATAGAAAATGGGGCTCTGCTCGCAGACTCTGTGTTAGGCATTCCGCAAGTTCGAGCTTTTGGGCAGGGTGGCCTGCTTGATGTTGCAGTTGATCCCGATTATGATCGCGAGCCTTGGATATACTTGGCCTTTAGCCATGGCCATGGCAAAGTTATGGAAAAAGATGAGGAGATAGTCCCTGCGATGACCTCCATTGTGAGAGGAAAACTAGTAGGCAATACCTGGAGCAATCAAGAGATACTGTTTGAAGCACCACACGAAACCTATAAAACCGCACGCTGGCATTTCGGTAGCCGTATTGTCTTTGATCCCGAAGGGTATCTTTACTTTAGCATTGGAGACCGTGGCACTTCCGAGGATGCCCAGGATATTAGCAAACCCAATGGTAAAATACATCGCATCTATAGGGATGGTCGCATTCCAAAAACGAATCCTTTTTATGGCCGACCGGGTGCCGTCAAATCCATTTATTCTTATGGGCATCGCAATCCACAAGGACTGGCGGTGCACCCCGAAACGGGCCAAGTTTGGGAAACGGAACATGGGCCTCTGGGAGGCGATGAACTCAACTTGATTCGTCCGGGCCTGAATTATGGTTGGCCGGTTATTAGCTATGGTATAAATTACAACGGCGACATTATCACAGATCTGACTCATAAGGAAGGCATGGAGCAGCCCATCTCTTTTTGGAAGCCCTCTATAGCGACCTGTGGCTTGGACTTCTACAGCGGAAATGTTTTTCCCAAATGGAAAAACCGACTCCTGGTTGGGGCACTAAAAATGGAGGAACTTCAATTGCTTGATATTGAGAAAGACAGGATGATGTACCGACAAACGATTCTTAAGAATGCAGGTCGAGTACGCGATGTAGCCACCGGACCGGACGGGGCAATCTACGTAGTCCTGAACCGACCGGGTAAGGTGCTTAGGTTAAGCCAGCAGCCGGATATGTGATAGAAATCTTGTTGGGCTTAAAGACGATTCAAGGAGGCCTTATTGTGTTTTCACACGGCCTCGGCAGAAATGAGGCACTGAGCAAAGTCCGCTAACGGACTCGAAGCGGCCGTTCACGCTAATTATAATAACGAATTACGCATTACGAATTTGTTACCGAAGCATTTTTCGTAATTTGTAATTCGTAATTGAGTTTCAAATGTCCCAATCCCGTCAACTGGCCGCCATCATGTTTACAGATATAGTCGGGTACACGGCGATGATGCAGAAAAATGAAAGTGAAGCACTTTCCAAAGTCGATCGCTATAAACAAGTTCAGAATGAAATTATTCATAAGTATGATGGGAACATACTTAATTATTACGGAGATGGTAGCTTAACCGTATTCAAAAGCGTATTGAGTGCAGTCGAATGTGCAATGGTACTGCAACAATCGTTGCTTAAATCTCCAAAAGTTCCAATTCGAATTGGAATCCATACCGGAGATGTACTTTATCGAGACGGTGAAGCCTACGGAGATGGGATTAACATCGCCTCCAGATTACAAGCATTTGGAGATAGTGGATCAATTATAATTTCAGGAGATGTTTATGACAAGATAAAAAATCACCCGGAACTCAAATCCGTGCATTTGGGCAAGCACCGATTCAAAAATATACTTTCAAGGATTGATGTTCATGCAATGTCAAATAGTGGACTAAAGATCCCAAAAGGCTCGACCATTACCTCGACTAATTCCAATGATCAAGATTCTGGTAGGGTCTTCAATCGAAAATTCAGAAGCTCAATTTATTATGTCCTGATAAGCATTTTCCTGGTTGCGTTGGTAGTATTTATAGTGTTTAAAATTAGACAAAGGGAAGAGATTCAATTTGCAAAGAATAGCACATTGCCTGCTTTATCTAATCAGTTAAATCAAATTCAGGATATAGGAGGGAAAGGGAATTGGGAGCTTTACTTTAAATATCTAAAGCTTAAAAAAGATATCAGAAATCGCCCTGAATTTATCCAACTTTGGCATGCCATAACATCTCCGCTTTCAATTTATACCAATCATTCCGGAGGAAAAGTTTACGCTAAGCCGTATTCAAATCCAGACACCAGCTGGTTCTACCTGGGGAAAACACCCTTAATCAATTATCCTTTCCCCAGGGGATTGTCAAGAATTAAAATTGAGGATCCGAATTACCAAACACAATATGATATAATATTAAAATACTTCAACCAGTATTTTAAAGGCGATACCCTGCATTACCAGCTTTTTAGAAAGAGCGAGATACCTGAAAATATGGTGTTTGTACCAGGACGAATGGGTGATTATCGGATAACTCCTACTTTGCCCCCAGTATATATCGGGGATTTCTGGATGGATCGCTACGAAGTGACCAACGCAGAATTCAAAACTTTCATGGAGTCAGGAGGGTATGATAATGAAAGTTACTGGTCTTACCCTTTCACTGATGGTGAAGATACTATTTCATTTGACGTTGCTATAGGGAAGTTTATTGATAAAACTGGGTGGCCCGGACCTTCAAATTGGGAATTGAGCGATTTCCCTAAGGGAGAAGGGGAACTACCTGTAACAGGTGTAAGTTGGTATGAGGCGGCAGCATTTGCAACATTCAAAAATAAACAACTGCCGACTTTGTTTCATTGGAAATACGTGTCCGAACCACATGGAGCGCCGGAAATTGTGAAGTTCGGAAATTTCAATAAAAAGGGCCCTGTAAAAGGAGCAACGTACAATAGTTTAACTAGGTATGGTACTTATGATTTGCCAGGCAACGTAAGTGAGTGGGTTTTCAATTCAAATCTAAGTAAACGTTTTGTAATGGGCGGCAATTATGAAGAACCCAGTTATTTATATAATTCGACATATATACAAATCACTCCTTGGTCTCGTACTGAACTGGTAGGGTTTCGATGTATTAAATATAGTAAGGACACCTCACAAACGCCCCTAAAGCAAAATTTTGACCAAGTAAAAAGAGATTATAATAATTTAACACCTGTTCCAAACGAGATCTTTCAGGTGTATAAGGGGTTACTTGAAGTTGAAAAAACTGCATTAAACCCGGTGAGTATATCGAAAAGTAAATCCGAATATTGGATAAAAGAGATAGTAGAGGTAAAAGTTCCTTATGAAGATGCGCCTATGAAAATTCTGATTTTTTTGCCTTCAAATTATAAAACACCTCACCAAACTATATTGTATTTCCCGGGAATAGACTCTCATTATTCTAATGATGTAGCCGATATTAAAGTAGATGATCGTATTGATTTTTTCCTAAAAAGTGGGAGGGCAGTAATTTGGCCAGTTTACTATGCTTCCCACGGAAGAGGAGCAATCAACATGACAAATGTAAACTCATGGAAACAGACCTATAGATATATCATAACAGATGTTAAAATCACTATGGATTACCTCCAAACACGTAAGGACATTGATTTTGAAAGAATAGCCTATTATGGTTTTAGTTGGGGCGGAGGTGTTGCGCCTTTTATACTTGCCGTGGAAGACCGGATAAAAATTGGGGTCTTAAGTTTGTTTGGAGTCTCATCAGTAGCCAAATATAGATTCAAGGAATTTGATCAGGTCGATTACCTCCCACATGTGAACATACCAATGCTGTTATTAGGTGGGCGGTACGACTTTGATTACACGCTTGAACAACAACAGGCTTTTTATGACCTATTGGGAACTTCTAAAGACGAAAAGAAATGGATGATATATGAATCTACCCATTATGTGCCGAGGAGTAATCTGGTAAATGAATCATTGGATTGGCTTGATAATTATTTTGGTGAGGTTGAAAAAATTGACCTATAATGCAACGAAGCCACCGTTTAGGAAAACTCAGTGGCTGCAAAGAACCAAATCCCCTAAGGTCTAAATCTACGATACGATATCTGCAAATGCCTTCCTGTGGCCAAATATGGTTTACCAGGTAGGTTTCCGTAGTAATCTGAACGGCCGCTATTTAGCCGAAAAAGGCCGAAAACGATTCAGCTGTGACAGGCGCTTTTGATCGAATAAGAAAGCCCGATAAGAAAACAATCGACCACAATTCTTTAACCCAACATTACATTGATCCAAATCAGTATTAAATTAATATCAATATTTGAGCGGTTTTGGTGATCTTTGCCTCTAATGAATATACGGTTAATATTTATATTTATTTTGTTATCGACGGCCATAACCATAAAGGCCCAACAGTTAGAGGTTGTTTCTTTCGAAGAACCGATAGCAGAACTTGGAACAATAATAGATGACCAGGGTGT
Source organism: Flammeovirgaceae bacterium (assembly GCA_003229495.1). GTDB lineage: Bacteria > Bacteroidota > Bacteroidia > Cytophagales > Cyclobacteriaceae > SZUA-3. Next base: position 20,132 of record QIEB01000158.1, on the reverse strand, counting down.
AGTGAGCCATCGTTTCACATTTACTAATCTCACTTCTGGCCTTTTACAAGTGGAAAAGGTTACCACTAGTTGTGGATGCACTTCCACCAATTGGTCTACAGGTCCAATTTCTGCAGGTGAGGAGGGTTTTATTGAGATACAATTTGATCCGTATAACAGACCTGGTCCCTTTGAAAAGAATGCGGTGGTGCATTATAAAGAGCAGCCTGATCCTTTAATACTTAGAATAAAGGGGTTTGTGGAACCTGCATCAGAATCTGTGGCAGAACATTATCCCCTGAAGATGGGAGCTCTAAGAACCAAGCAAAAGTTTTTAGATCTGGGGACAATCACTAAAAAGTCTCTTTATTCACAGAGTTTTGAGGTATATAATGATAGTGATCAGATTCTAGTGTTTTCTGATGACATGGAAGGGCCAAATCACATAACCGTAACCTTCGAGCCCTATACTCTTAAACCCAAATCAAAAGGTAAAGTCTGGGTCCATTATGATGTAAGAGCTAAAAACGATCTGGGGTTTTTCAGAGAAGACATTGCTATTTTCACCTATGAGCAGGAAGATGCTCGAAAGGATTTTTCCGTTACCGCAACTTTATTAGACATTCCTACTGAAATGAACTCTAAGTCTCCTAGGGTCTACTTTACCAAAACCGAGATTGATTTTGGTGTAAAACAACAGGGCGACACAGTAAATGTACAATTTCCAATTAAAAACCAAGGTCAGTCGGCACTCAGGTTGAAAAAGGTATTTGGGAGCTGCAATTGTATTAGGATAAACCTGGAAACAGATCTGTTGAATCCTGGTGAATCAACAAACATTGCAGTCAGGTTTCTTACTAAGGATCGATTAGGGAATCAGAAAAAAACAGTGACAATATTCACCGATGATCCACAACAACCGGTGGCAATTCTTACATTAAAGGGGCGATTACGAGGACCCAGGAACTAATCGATCAACTAAATGCTGGAATACCAGTGATCTCATTACCAAGAATAAGGAGGTGAATGTCATGAGTACCTTCATAGGTGATTACTGACTCCAGGTTCATCATATGACGCATAATGGAATAGTCTCCGGTAATACCCATTCCACCGTGGATCTGTCTGGCTTCTCGGGCAATTTCTATAGCAATAGCCACATTATTTCTCTTTGCCAGCGATATCTGGGCGGTGGTGGCCTCATTTTTATCCATCAGGATACCTAATCGCCAATTCAATAGTTGAGCCTTGGTGATTTCGGTAAGCATCTCAGACAACTTCTTCTGGACCAACTGGAAAGAAGCAATAGGCTTTTCAAACTGAACACGTTCCAATGCGTATTGACGAGCTGAGAAATAACAGTCCATAGCTGCTCCTATGGCCCCCCAGGCAATGCCGAAGCGGGCGGAGTCCAGACACATCAAAGGAGCTCCCAATCCGTTTTTGTTCGGCAACAAATTCTCTTTTGGAACCTTAACGTTATCAAACACCAATTCACCGGTGCAGCTGGCTCTTAGGGACCACTTCCCGTGTGTTTCAGGGGTACTAAAACCCTCCATTCCCCGCTCTATGATCAGTCCATGAATCCGGCTGTTTTGGTCTTTTGCCCATACTATTGCGACCTCAGCCTTGGGAGCGTTAGAGATCCACATTTTCGAACCGTTAAGAAGATAGTGGTCGCCCTGGTCGCGGAAGTTGGTGGTCATGCCAGCGGGGTTAGATCCATGATCTGGTTCAGTCAGACCAAAACAGCCTAGCGCTTCTCCACTGGCCAGTCTGGGCAAGTACTTTCTTTTTTGTTCTTCGGTACCAAACATATAAATCGGATACATCACCAAAGAACCCTGGACAGAAGCGGTACTACGCATGCCAGAGTCCCCTCTTTCTATTTCTTGCATGATCAAGCCATAGGAAATATGATCAAGGCCACCGCCTCCGTACTGGGTGGGGATTGTGGGCCCAAAAGCCCCAATTTCACCAAACTTCTTTACTATTTTCACCGGGAAATTAGCTTGTTGACACCAGTCTTCTACATAAGGCGTAATTTCTTTTTTAACAAATGCCCTCATTGAGCTTCGAATAAGTTTTTGTTCATCAGTCAAAAGATCATCGAGCTGATAAAAGTCCGGAGATTCGAAATTGTCTGTTCTGGTAGAATTTGCCTCAGATCTGTCTCCTTGTAAGGTATTAGATGACATTTTGTTATTTTGTTTACTTCAAATTATCCAAATTTACATATTATCGAACAGGACCATTCACTGTCATAAGATTAATTTCCTCCAGGTTACCAGCTTTCTCTTGAATGACCGACAGCCTGGAATCTTGATAAGTTTAAACAGAATTAAGTGGGTTTTGAGGTTTGCACTACTCTTTTCAATAATGTTCATCGGGATTCCCCTAAAAGTGCTTGCTCAGGGGCAGAAAGTCACCACTTATTTTGATCAGGATTTAAAGAAAAAGAAGGATGAGTATTTCTTAAAAAACCACACCCAGTTACTGGAGGGGCCTTACACTTCATATTATATTGATGGGATGGTAAAGGAGCAGGGAAGCTACCTCGAAAATGACCCTGTGGGTATCTGGGAGTACTTTTTTGAAAATGGTAATATGAAAATGTCAGGAGAGATCCGGGATGGTCATAACTATGGGTATTGGAAGTATTTTTATGAGAACGGAAACCTTAGCATGGAGGGTGATTTGTATGAGGGTCAAAGAGAAGGTGTTTGGAATTACTACTTTGAGAATGGGACGCTAAAAACGCGTGGTGAATTTGAAAAAGGGCAGCGGGTTTCGATTTGGAACAGGTTTTATGAGGGAGGTGAGTTAAAATCACAGATCTACTATCAGCACGATGGGGGAGATTATAAAGAATTCTATATTTCAAGTAAGCTGAAAGCTTCTGGAATAAAGATAAATGATAAGAACGAGGGAGCATGGGAATACTACTACGAGAATGGTACCACCCAAGGCAGAGGTGGTTACATCCATGGGGTAAGAGAAGGACTATGGGAGTTTTACCACCCCAATGGAATAGTATCAGTTCGGGGAACCTATAAAAATGGCTTGAGCGAAGGAGAATGGGCTTATTATGATAGTGATGGCACATTAACATCACAGGGATCGGAGCATGCAGGTCGAAAAGACGGCTATTGGCATCTGTATTATGATGACGGGAGCATCAAAGGACGAGGGCTGTTCAAGAATGGGGAGGGCTTTTACAAAGAATACTATGAAAATGGTGCATTGAAGATCAGTGGATTGGTAAAGAATGGTGTTAACGAAGGTAAATGGCTATACTATTATGATGACGGTATTCTTGAAGGGGAGAGCCGGTTTGTGAACGGGACGGGAGAATATAAAGGATATTATAAGGACGGAGCTTTAAAAATGGAGGGTACGCTCAAAGAGGGTGTTAAGTCCGGAATCTGGATATTGTACAATAATGATGGGAGCCTGGCCGGATATTATAAGACATACTATGAAGACAACAAACCTATATTCCGGGTAATTGAGGACAAATCAATGCCTCTGGATACTACAAAAGTAGTTTACGACAAGCCGGAATACCTGTTTAGGAAAAAGAAAATTCGCTATTTCAGACCCCAGGTAAACGAGTTCCGGGGTATCATTCTAGGATTCAACCCTGTGTCCATGGCGTTTGGTAATATCCCATTCACCTTCGAATATTATTTACAGGAAAGATTGGGATACGAGCTACAATATAGCATCATTCGGGACCCTTTTTTTACCAGTGACGGCAACGTCAAAATCAATGATATTTATGATCGTGGGTATTCACTGGCCATTCGCCAAAAATTTTACCATCCGGATCGTCGTATGGGGATGTTCTACTTTGGACATGAGCTACGATTTAGTACCGTTGATCACTTCGCGAATATTGTGGACTCACTTGGCATCATAAATAGTTCGGTTATTGGCGCCGCAGAAAAACGCTTTGAATACTCACTATTGGCAGGTTATCGTTTTATTAAGAATGCTGGGGGTACTGGTATAAGCATTGATGCTTTTATAGGTGTTGGTGTCGGTTACCGTGATTTTGATGCGGATTATCCAGAAGTTGAAGAATTCGAGCAAATATTTGAAGATCTGGATACTGATAAACTAAGTATTCCGTTCCGATTCGGAATAAATATTGGATATATGCTGGAAGCAAGATAATGCTTATGTTCGCTTAACATTGATGAAAACCAGTATAAGTCTATCATTGCCCCCACAAATAGCTTTGGATCCAAAGAAACTCGATGGATACCTTGTTAAGAAATTTCAAACGCGTGCCCATGAAGTTGCACACTACAAAGTCTGTAAACGGTCTATTGATGCCCGTAAAGCGCCGGTACAGGTGCAATTGCAAATAGATATTTATACCGATGAACCGGATGCGATAAATTTCAATTATAGGGACCAACTACAAACTGTCGGCAAAAAAAAGCCGGTGCTTATTGTGGGAGCGGGACCAGCAGGTTTATTTGCCGCCTTACGTCTGATTGAGATTGGGTTAAAGCCAGTAATTATTGAGCGTGGAAAAGATGTGAGATCCCGACGTCGGGATTTGGTTGCCATTAATAAGCAACACCTGGTAAATCCCGATTCCAATTATTGTTTTGGCGAAGGTGGAGCGGGCACCTTCTCTGATGGAAAGTTGTATACGCGTTCCAGGAAAAGAGGGGACATTAAGAAGATATTGGAGATATTGGTTTCACATGGAGCTCCTGAGGACATATTGGTAGATGCGCACCCCCATATAGGTACAAACAAGTTGCCAAGTGTTGTTGAAGAAATAAGAGAGTCTATTTTGATGTCAGGTGGGGAAGTACACTTCAATTCCGCCATAGATAAGGTAATAGTAAGGGATAGTAAAATTGCCGGTGTACTAGACCGATCGGGTCATAGGTACCAGGGGGATGCCGTGATATTAGCTACTGGCCATAGTGCCAGGGACATATATGTGATGCTTCACACCGCTGGGATTCGCATTGAGCCAAAGCCATTTGCATTGGGGGTTCGGGTGGAACATCCCCAGTCATTGATTGATAATATCCAGTATCACGGTGAGAACAGGGGCTTGCTTCCTGCTGCTTCTTACTCCCTAAGCCATCAGATTGTTGGTGATCGCAAACGTGGGGTATTTTCATTTTGTATGTGTCCAGGTGGATTCATAGTACCCGCAACTACTACTCAGGGGGAAATTGTGGTGAATGGTATGAGCCCATCAAGAAGGGATTCGAAATTTGCCAATTCTGGGATTGTAGTTGCTGTATCTCAGAGGGATTTCACAAAGTTTGATGAATATGGCCCTTTGGCCGGAATGTACTTTCAGCAATCTATCGAGAAAAATGCCTGTGTCATCGCTGGAAATAGACAGACTGCTCCGGCTCAAAGACTAATGGATTTTTTAAAAGGGCGTATGTCCTCTGATCTTCCGGACACTTCTTATCAACCGGGAGTAAGTTCGCAACGCCTGAGAGATGTGCTCCCTTCTCAAATTGAAGATGGAATTAAACATGGATTTAGGGCGTTTGGTAAAAAATTGAAAGGATATTTAACTAATGAGGCAGTATTGTTGGGAGTTGAAAGTCGTACTTCTTCCCCTGTCAAAATCCCGCGTGACCCTATAACTCTGCAACAATTGGTGCCCTGTGGTGAAGGAGCAGGTTATGCCGGTGGAATTATGTCTGCGGCAATGGACGGAATCCGGTGTGCTGAAGCAGTGGCAAGAATGTATAAATCCAATTGAGTCCTCAATGAATCCCTGGTTCAACTTAACATGATTTTTCCGGGTTCCCGGGAACCAGCGACAGGTTCTAAATTTTAGCCTTTTCTTCAACCTTTAGGGTCAAATTAGTCGCCTAAATTGCTTATTTTTGTGCTTTTCAAAAAGATATTATGAGCGAAGACGAGAACAAAAAGAATTCTGACTATTCAGCGGAAAATATTCAGGTGTTAGAAGGCCTGGAGGCTGTACGCAAAAGACCGGCTATGTTTATTGGTGATTTAGGGTTGAAGGGCCTGCATCACATGGTCTGGGAAGTGGTTGACAATAGTATAGATGAGGCCATGGCGGGATACTGTACGGAGATTAAGGTTCAGATAAATGAGGACAACAGTATCACCGTAGAAGACAACGGCAGGGGAATACCCACTGATATGCATCCCAAGGAAAAGCGGTCTGCCCTAGAGGTGGTAATGACGGTACTGCACGCCGGGGGAAAATTTGATAAGGACACATACAAAGTATCTGGTGGATTGCATGGAGTTGGTGTAAGTTGTGTTAATGCATTATCATCCCATTTAAGAGTAACTGTCCACAGGAATGGGAAGACCTTTCAGCAAGAATACAGCCAGGGGATACCAAAATATGATGTAAAAGAAACTGGAACTACTGATGTCACCGGTACCAAAGTGCATTTTGTACCTGACTACACCATTTTCAATGTAAGTGAATATAACTACGATACCATTGCTTCCAGATTAAGAGAGCTGTCATATCTCAATTCCGGTATTAGCATTAAATTGAAGGATCTCCGGGAAAAGGACGATGAGGGAAAATATAAAGAAGAGAGCTTCCTTTCAGAAGGAGGTTTGGTTGAGTTTGTGGAATATCTCGACTCTACCCGCGAAAGTCTAATTCCTGAACCAGTCTACATCGAGGGGGGAAAAAACGGCTTTCCTGTTCAGGTAGCCCTTAACTATAACACCTCCTTTTCGGAGAATGTTATTTCCTATGTAAACAACATTAATACCATTGAAGGTGGCACTCATGTTGCCGGCTTCCGGAGGGCTTTAACCAGGACACTTAAAGCATATGCTGATCGATCGGGCCAATTGGATAAAGTGAAAGTAGAGATAAGTGGAGATGATTTCAGGGAGGGTCTAACAGCTGTGATCTCAATAAAAGTTGCCGAACCTCAGTTCGAAGGTCAAACAAAAACCAAGCTGGGTAACTCCGAAGCCATGGGTGCTGTAGATACCACGGTAAGTGAGATGTTGCAGAACTACATGGAGGAGAACCCTAAGCAAGCTAAAATGATAGTAAGCAAGGTGGTACTGGCTGCTCAGGCCCGGCACGCTGCCAGGAAAGCCCGGGAGATGGTTCAAAGAAAGAATGTGTTGACAGGTACCGGACTTCCTGGGAAATTGGCAGATTGTTCTGATTCAGACCCAGCCGTATGCGAATTATATTTGGTAGAGGGAGATTCTGCGGGGGGATCCGCAAAGCAGGGAAGAGACCGGAACTTTCAGGCGATCTTACCATTAAGAGGTAAAATACTAAACGTTGAGAAGGCACAAGAGCACAGGATCTATGAAAATGAAGAGATAAAGAACATGATTACCGGACTTGGTGTCAGTTTTGGGACCTTGGATGACGATAAAGCTCTGAATATGACAAAACTTCGATATCATAAAATAATAATCATGACAGACGCTGATGTGGATGGTAGTCACATCAGGACCCTGATCCTCACTTTTTTCTTCCGGTACATGCATGAGTTAATAGAGAAAGGTTATTTGTATATAGCCCTGCCTCCGTTATACTTACTAAGAAAAGGTAAGCAGGAAAGATACTGCTGGACCGAGGAAGAAAAAGATCGTATTATTAAGGATATGGCCCCTGAAGGTAAAGAAGATTCTGTGAGTCTTCAGAGATACAAGGGTCTTGGGGAAATGAACCCGGACCAACTCTGGAGTACCACCATGGATCCGGAGACCAGGAGTTTGAAGAAAGTGACCATTGAATCTGCTGCAGAAGCCGATCATTTGTTTTCTATGTTAATGGGAGATGAAGTAGCACCCCGGAGGGAATTCATTGAAAAAAATGCCAAATATGCCAATGTCGATATTTAGTGTGGAATAATTTGATAATGCAAGTTTTCTATTGAGGATATGTTAGTTCAAGATAAAGATATTTCTAAATTTTCTAAAAATGCCCTCAAGGCGAACTCATCTATCGACAAAAGTGACTATGTCAGCAGGGACCTCAGTTGGCTGAACTTCAATAATCGTGTGTTGGATCAGGCAAAAAATAAACAGCGGACTATCTTTGAACGGTTGAAATTCATCGCCATAACCGCTTCCAATTTGGATGAATTCTTTATGATCCGGGTAGGATCTCTTTACAATTATCTTGACTATGGGCGTAGAAGAGTAGACTATTCTGGCTTAAGAGAGCTCCCTTTCAGAGAAAAGTTGCTCATGGATAGCAAAGCTTTTTTTCAAAGTGTAAATGAATATTATACCGAACAATTAAAGCCTCTTTTTGAACAAAACGGATTCAATATATTGAATGTCGACGAGTTGGGCGACACTCAACAAGTAAAAGTAAAGTCGTATTTCGAAAAGACCATTTATCCAATGCTCACCCCCATGGCATACGATTCCTATCATACATTTCCTGTACTAATGAATAATGTGATGACTTTTGGGGTGGTGACCAAAAGTCCCGGTGACATGATTGCTGTGGGGAAGAAAGAAAAATTCAACAGAAAGATCTCTTTTGTCCAAATACCCCCAAATTTGCCTAAATTTTATGAATTACCGGTAGACGATAAATTGATCTTTATTCCTATTGAGGATATAATAGCCAAATATATTGGGTGGCTTTTCCGCAACATTCCCATCCAGGATATTTGCTTGTTCAGACTTACCCGTAACGGAGACTTTTCAGTAGAGGAGAGTGACGATATAGAGGCTAATTTTTTGGAAGAGATGAAGCGAAAGCTCAAAACCAGAAAAACGGGTAGGGTAGTACGGATTGAAATGTCCACTGATAGTAATAAGTGGCTGCTAAAATTGTTAAAGAACCGTTGGGATCTGGATGAGAATAATATATTCTGGGTCCCCAAAGAAAGTTTATTTGATTTTACCAGGTTTTGGCAGATAGTTGGACATCAACATTTCAGCGATCAGGTACCAGCCCCGCATGAGGCAGTTAAACCCTTGAGTTATGCTGAATCCGGGGCTAGTGATATTTTTGAAGTGTTAAAAATCAAAGATATTTTATTGCATTCTCCTTACAACAGTATTGAACCTTTGGTGCATTTGATCGAAAAAGCATCCGAAGACCCGGATGTACTTTTAATCAAGCTAACAGTTTACCGGCTTGCGAAGGAATCACGAATTGTGGAGGCATTGCATAAAGCTGCTGAGAATGGGAAACACGTCTCTGTCCTCTTCGAAGTAAAGGCCCGGTTCGATGAGGAGAACAATATGCGCCATGCTCAAAGATTACAGAAAGCAGGTTGTTTTGTGATTTATGGGATCAGTCGTTACAAAACGCATACAAAACTGTTGCTTATTGTACGAAAACAGGGCAAGCAGATTACCAGCTATGTTCATATGGGCAGTGGAAATTACAACGAGGATACCTCGAAAATTTACTCTGATATTGGGATCTTGAGTACTAATGAGGTCTATGTCCAGGATGTATCGGAGTTTTTCAATGTGATCACTGGTCATTCCAGCCCCAAATTGTACAAAAGGTTGATTACTGCCCCAACCGAAATGCGTAATAAACTCATTGAACTTATTGTTGCGGAAAATAACAACGCAAAGAAGGGCCTTCCTAGTGGCATAGTGATTAAGATCAACTCCCTTCAGGATAAGGAGGCCATCGAAGTCTTGTATGAAGCTTCACAGCAAGGAGTACCTATCAAACTGATCGTGCGGGGTATATGCTGTTTGCGACCAGGCCGGAAAGGGTTAAGTGAAAATATTGAGGTATATTCTATTGTTGGTGATTTTCTGGAGCATTCTCGTATTTATTATTTCCACAATAATAATGATCCTAAGGTTTTTGGGGGAAGTGCAGATATCATGGTGAGGAGTTTTGACCGTCGTTTGGAATCGTTGTTCCTGATCAGTGATGGAAAATTAAAACAAGAAGCAATAAATATTCTTGCTTATTCCCTGAGAGACAATCAGAATGCATATACCATGCTGGAGGATGGCAGATATGTGGTCAAAAAGATCAACAGGTCGGCAAAATTCAATATCCATGAGGAGTTTTTCGAAGTCACTCAATCAGAAGTAATGACTGCAAAATTGTTTTAACCCGGATTTAGCACTACTGATTTCTTCTCATTACAGGCCCTTTTAAAGAAAATTGTTGTTAATTTAGCCACCGCTTATCAAGAAAGATTGAGGGTTTGGGCCCGACGATGTCTTAGCAACCTTTCCGCTCTTATCGGATGTGGTGCTAATTCCCACTGCAGATGCAGACCAGATGAGTACCTACCCATGCCTTTCTGGATAAGTTAAAACGACAATCCATGATGGGACAGTTTCAAAAGTTACTAGCAGAAAGAGTTCTGGTGTTGGATGGTGCCATGGGTACCAGTATCCAAAACTATCAATTTTCGGAGGCAGATTATAGAGGAGATCGATTTAAGGATCACCATAAAGATCTTATGGGGAACAACGACTTGTTGTCTATTACCAAACCAGAAATTATCAAGGAAATCCATTGGGAATTTCTGAAGGCTGGGGCAGATATAATTGAGACCAATACCTTCAACAGCACCAGTATTTCTCAGGCAGATTATGATACAGAGGATTTGGTCCCGGAAATAAATTATGCTTCAGCCCGTCTGGCAAAAGAAGTGGCTATGGAATTCTCTGGTAAAGATCCATCAAAACCAAGGTTTGTGGCCGGCTCCATAGGACCTACCAATCGTACCGCATCGATTTCCTCTGATGTAAACAACCCTGGATTTCGCAGTGTTTCATTTGATGATTTGGTAGAAGCTTACCGGGAGCAGACTTTAGCACTGATAGAAGGAGGGGTGGATTTGTTATTGGTTGAGACAATATTCGACACCTTAAATGCCAAAGCTGCACTGTTTGCCATTCAGGGAATATCCGCCTGTAAGGATATGCCATTAATGGTATCTGCAACTATTACTGATGCCAGTGGCCGAACCTTATCCGGGCAAACCCCAGAAGCTTTTTTAATATCCGTTTCACATGCTCCTATCACCTGTGTTGGATTAAATTGTGCTTTGGGAGCTGCTCAACTAAGGCCGTATCTTCAGGTACTTGCCAACAGTGCCCCGTTTTTTGTTAGTGTACATCCCAATGCAGGGTTGCCGAACGAATTTGGTGACTACGATCAAACACCTGAACAAATGGCAGATCAAATCGAATTATTTTTGAAGGAAGGATTGGTAAATATCATCGGTGGGTGCTGTGGAACTACCCCTGAACACATAAAAGCATTATCAAATTTAGCTGAAAAATATTCCACCAGACCAGTCCCTGAACTAGCATGATTAAAGACGATTTAGCTATTCCTTATCTTAAGCTCAGCGGCCTGGAGCCTTTAATTATTTCTCCTGATACCAATTTTGTTAATATCGGCGAACGAACTAATGTTACGGGTTCCAGGCGTTTCTTAAGGCTTATCAAGGAAGAAAACTACGAAGAGGCACTTTCAGTAGCTTTGGACCAAGTTAGAGGAGGAGCTCAAATCCTTGATGTGAATATGGATGAGGCCATGATTGATGGAAAGTCTGCTATGGTAATTTTTTTAAACCTCATTGCCTCTGAGCCGGAGATTTCCAGGATCCCGATCATGATTGATTCATCCAAATGGGAAATAATTGAAGCTGGGTTAAAGTGCTTACAGGGCAAAGGAGTGGTCAATTCAATAAGTCTGAAAGAGGGAGAGCAGGTATTTTTAGAACAAGCACAAAAAATCAATGCCTACGGAGCAGCGGCAGTAGTAATGGCCTTTGATGAAAAAGGTCAGGCAGATAATTACGAGCGACGGGTGGAAATTTGTGAGCGATCCTACCGATTGTTGATTGAGAAGATTCATTTTAATCCTCAGGATATTATTTTTGACCCTAATATTTTTCCCGTGGCCACGGGAATGGAAGAACATCGAAAGAATGCCCTGGATTATTTTCAAGCGACCCGGTGGATTCGGGAGCATCTTCCGGGTGCACAGGTCAGCGGGGGAGTTAGCAATGTTTCGTTTTCGTTCCGAGGAAATAACAAAGTAAGGGAAGCTATGCATTCTGCTTTTCTGTTTCATGCAATTCAGCACGGGATGAATATGGGCATAGTGAATCCAACTATGTTGGAAATATATGATGACATCCCCAAAGATTTTTTGGAGCGGGTGGAAGATGTAATACTGGACCGCAAGGACGACGCTACCGAGCGATTGGTGGAATTTGCCGGGCGGCTCAAAAATGATGTATCCAAAAGTATTGATGTACAGGAATGGCGTAATGATTCCGTTGAAGATAGATTGTCACATGCACTAATAAAGGGCATTGTAGATTTTGTTGAGCAGGACACCGCTGAGGCCTTGGAAAAATATCAAATTCCGGTAAAGGTAATTGAGGGACCATTGATGGACGGTATGAATGTGGTAGGGGATTTATTTGGCTCGGGAAAGATGTTCCTGCCACAGGTTGTAAAGAGTGCCAGAGTGATGAAGAAAGCCGTTGCCTACCTGGAGCCTTTTATGGAGGCTGAACGAGAGAAAAGCAACATCTACAATGCATGTCGTGTTTTATTGGCTACGGTAAAAGGTGATGTACACGATATTGGAAAGAATATAGTGGGGGTGGTCCTGGCCTGTAATGGTTACGAAATAGTTGATCTCGGTGTAATGGTTCCCGCTGAAAAGATCTTGCAAACGGCCAGGGAGCAGAATATAGATATGATTGGGCTAAGTGGTTTGATAACACCCTCATTGGATCAGATGGTTAACCTGGCAAGTGAAATGGAGCGTCTGAAAATGAAGATACCTTTGCTGATTGGTGGCGCCACTACCAGCAGACTGCACACAGCAGTTAAAATCGACCCTGTTTACCGCGGCACGGTACTGCACGTATTGGACGCTTCTCGAAGTGTACCTGCGGTCAGCGCGCTTAAGGGGGAAGGCAAAGAGAAGTTCCATCAGGAAATTAAAACGGAATATGCGGCGCTCAGGGAATCACATGCATCCCGGGTAAGCCAGAAACAGTATTTGACCTTAGCAGAGGCCAGAGAAAATAAACTGGCCATTGATTGGGATAGCCATCATGAAACTAAGCCGAATTTGATAGGTACCGAGGTTTTTAATGACCTTCCACTGGAACACATCAGACAGTATATTGATTGGACGCCGTTTTTCCAAACATGGATGCTAAAGGGTAAATATCCGGAAATCTTTGATCACCCTGAAGTAGGAGAAGAGGCCACAAAACTATATGCAGATGCCAATCAAATGTTGGATGAGATCATTGCTGATAAATCGTTGAGAACCGGTGCTGTGATTGGTATATTTCCTGCAAATAGTACTGGGGACGATGTGATGGTTTTTAAAGACCACCAGAGATCTTCAAAATTAACCACCGTACATTTTCTAAGGCAGCAGGGAAAAAAGGCTAAAGGCTTACCTAATTTCTGTCTTTCTGATTTTGTGGCCCCTGAAAACACCGGCATTGCTGACTTTTTTGGGTTTTTTACGGTAACAGCAGGTTTAGGTATTGAATCTTTACTGCAAAAATATCAGGCCCAACTTGATGACTACAAAAGTATTATGGTAAAAGCAATTGCTGACCGACTGGCGGAGGCTTTGGCGGAGCTCATGCACGAAAAAGTGCGAAAGGAACTGTGGGGTTATGCACCTGAAGAGCAATGGAACAGTCAGTCTTTGATAAAGGAAATGTACAGGGGAATAAGGCCAGCGCCAGGATATCCAGCCTGCCCTGATCACACAGAAAAACGTATTCTATTTGATATCCTCCAGGCCGAAGAAAGATTGGACATGAGGCTAACTGAATCTTACGCCATGTATCCGGCCGCTTCAGTAAGTGGATACTATTTCGGAAATCCGGAAAGCCGCTATTTTGGTCTTGGAAAAATTGGGAAGGACCAGGTTCAAGACTATGCAGTGCGGAAAGCATTGTCAGTGGAAGAAACAGAAAAATGGTTGATGCCCAATTTAAAATACGATCCATAACAATCTTTTTATGAAAATAACTGATCATCTAAGCAAGGCGAAGAGCACCTTATTCAGCATTGAAATTTTACCTCCTTTGAAGGGTCAAAGTATTCAGGTTCTTTTCGACCATTTGGATCCTTTGATGGAATTTAATCCCCCTTTTGTGGACGTTACCTATCATCGCGAAGAGTACGTCTATAAGGACAGGGGCCATGGACTACTTGAAAAAAGATCAATTAAGAAACGACCGGGAACCGTGGGCATCTGTTCCGCTATTAAAAACAAGTACAATGTGGAGACGGTACCTCATATCATCTGTGGTGGATTCACTAAGGAGGAAACCGAGAATGCATTAATCGACCTCAATTTTCTTGATATACATAACGTTCTTTTGATTAGGGGAGACGCAATTAAATCCGAGAGCGCTTTTAAACCGGAAGAGCTTGGTCACCACTACGCCATCGAACTGGTGGATCAGGTGGTAAATATGAATAACGGAAAATATCTTGATGAGGAATTAATAAAGGCCACCCCAACAGACTTTTGTATCGGTGTGGCTGGTTATCCTGAAAAACATTTTGAAGCGCCTAATCTAATGTTCGATTTGCACTATTTAAAAAGAAAGGTTGAATTAGGTGCCCAATATGTGGTAACTCAGATGTTCTTTGACAATCAGAAATATTTTGATTACGTAAACAAATGCAGGGAGTTGGGAATCGACATTCCCATTATTCCAGGATTAAAGCCAATTACTATTAAACGTCAAAATACCATCCTTCCCAGGATATTCCACATTGATCTTCCGGAAGCTTTATCCGATGAAATTGAAAAATGTAAAGATAACGATCAGGTAAAGGAGGTAGGAGTAGAGTGGGCCATCCAGCAATCAAAGGAACTGATAGAGTTTGGAGTACCCTGTCTCCATTTTTATTCCATGGGTAGGGCCGAGCCGGTTCACAAAATTGCTTCTGCCCTGTTTTAAGCAACCCTCGAGCCGGGTGGCTCTTACTTTTTCCATTGATGAAAAAGTAAGCAAAAAATCTAGGGCTGGTGAGAAATTTGGCTAAAAACCTCTGCTACTGGCTAAAATAATCTAAACGATTTGCAGGATGGGCTAAGATTATTTTTAACGCCCTTCGCTTCGGTTTTCTTAACGCTAATTTCTCAAAGGCCCCTTTTTAATGAGTGAATGAGTGAATGAGTGAATGAGTGAATGACTGAGTGATAGGGAATGGTTTAGACCTGGTTGCACACTTCGAAAATTTAAAGTCGTTAATCGATGTTCGGCGTTCAAATCGTCCCTGGTCCCTAATACCCCTAGCACGTACATCCCTACAATACAAATCCAAACCTGATCACCCACGGCTTCTTATACGGCGATACTTCTTTTACCAGACTTTAAATCGGTTGTACAAAATTTGAAAAATTGTTTTTTCACCAATAAACGCAGCGATGGGGGAAACTTCACTGGTTTGAGATTTCGGTCCTTGGAGCCTTATTTGATATTTGTTATTTGGGACTTGGTACTTATTTTGGCAAGAGCCTTATCAAGATCTTCCGGGGTATCTATACCATGTGTCTGGTAATGGGTGGTAAGTACCTTGATACTATAACCATTCTCCAGCCACCTTAATTGCTCCAAACCTTCTGCTTGCTCCAGGGGTGATACCGGTAATAGGGCTATTTCCCGCAATACATCTGGGCGATAAGCGTAAACTCCAATATGTTGGTAGTATTGATGCGAACCTATCCAATGGTTTATTGAATGGTTTTTTTGAAATGGCAATGGGGTCCTGCTGAAATATATGGCATTACCCAGGCTATCAATGATTACTTTGACACAATTAGGGTCAATTAGTTTTTCTTGCTGTTCAATTAGCTTAGCCTGGGTGGCTATTTGAATATCAGGTATAAGATTATTGCACAGGTCCTCGATCTGTCTGGGGTCAATAAATGGTTCATCTCCCTGGATATTTACCACAAAATCATATTCTTCGCCTTCCAATTCCATTGCTTCCCTACAGCGATCCGTTCCACTGGGATGGTCTTCACTGGTCATGCAGACATTTCCTCCGAACGCCTTTACATGTTTTAATATTGTGGAATGATCGGTGGCCACCACTACCTGGTCTAAACCTGCTGCTTGCGTTGCTTGTTCATAGACTCTTTGTACCATGGATTTGCCATGCACATCAGCCAGTGCTTTTCCCGGGAACCTGGAAGAATGATATCTTACGGGAATGACCCCTAGTATTCTCATTATTCCACTTTTTTTACTTTTAAGGAGGTGCCTTCTTCTCCTATTACTTTGATGGTTTCACCCTCTTCCACAAACTCACCCCGGGTATAGGCATCCAGAACGTCCGCTCCAATAAGTACTTTTCCGCTAGGTCTCAAGACAGTATAGGCGGTTCCTTGTTCTCCCAAATATGATCTGGAATGGAAATTGGAGGTATAACCTTCCTTGGCATCTTGCACATCAACCAGTGCAACACGCTTGAAGAAGTTGCTTTTAGTGAATCTAACACCTCCAAAGAACATCACAATAATCGCTCCCAGCAGACCAATTAAGGTAGTGAGAACCGCAGTAAACAGCTCTCCTGAGGGTACAAAGGAAAAATCAAAGAAATCGTTGTTTATCATTACTAATGAAAGCCCGCCAATAGTAAGGATCAAACCAGATACTCCGGCAATACCAAACCCGGGTATCACGAAAACTTCTAAAGCGATTAATAATAACCCTACCAGGAAAACAATTATTTCCCAATTGGCTGCCAGACCATTCAAATAGTAAGGTACCAGATACAAGATCCCTGCTACAATTGAAGCTAGAATGGGAAATCCAACTCCAGGAGTTTGTAATTCAAAATAAATTCCCCCAATTATGATCAGGATCAGAATGCCGCTTAGATAAGGATTTAAAAAAAATGCAATCACCTGCTCCACGCTGTCCTTTTGATAACGGTATATATGATAATCGGAGTAGTTTTGGCGTTGAATAATTTCTATGATGTCATTTACTTCGGCTTCACAATACTGGTTGGCTATGGCTTCTGAGGTAGTAAATGTCAGTACTTCCCCTTCCTTGGAAATACCTGGTAATTCCAGATTTTCATCAACCATGGCTTCTGCAATTTTTGGGTCGCGGTTATTGGCTTCAGCAGTGGAACGCATGACTGAACGCATATAAGATTGGTACTTAGCCGGAGCCACGGTGCCGTCAGCGGTAACCACGGTGGCCGCTCCAATACGGGCACCAGTAGTCATGAATATGCTGTCACAGGCTATGGAGATCAACGCACCTGCAGAGGCGGCGTCTTTATTTATGAAAACAAAAATAGGCGCTGGAAATTCCAGAATAGCGGTACTGATGTCGTCAGCATCGTTTAGTGCCCCACCAGGAGTATCCATGTCAATAATCACCAGCTTCGCGTTTACATTTTTGGCTTCTTCAAGAGCAAGCTCAACGTACCGGTTCATCCGGGGATCGATAACATCCCGGATCTCCATTACAAATACGGTATCAGATACCATGGTCTCTTGCGCAACCGACAGGCTCCAGTGGATCAAAAGAATACTTCCAAGAATAAGATGTTTCACTTTTAGAATTATTGAAGTTTAAAATTAACCATAAGCGGCCTATTAACATAAAATAAAAGCATATTTGCCCCGTTCTTGACTTGCAATATTGTTATTTTTGATCAAAGGGAAGATCTTTAAGCATGGATTATAAAAAATTGATCATTGCGTTTTCGCTGCTCTATAATTCGGCTTTTTTCTCTTATGCTGCCGATGTGGATTCAATAGGTATCGAAAATGAAGAAAGTGGAATCTATGTTCTTCACAGGGTTGACCCCCAAGAAACCCTATACGCCTTGTCCCGCCGATATGGCACTTCTGTGGAATCAATAGTTGAAAATAATCAAATTGCCGGAAACAGTTTGTCAGTGGGTTCGGTGCTTAGAATTCCATGGCAATACGGGTTGACACATGTGGTCCGGACCGCTGAAACCCTTTACTCCTTGTCCAGATTGTATCAGGTACCAATCGAACAAATAAAAGAGTTGAATGATTTGAATTCCAATGAATTGGAAGTAGGTATGTCATTACGTATACTAAGAGAAAAGAAATCAGAACAAACATTGGCATCCAACAAACTTCCGCTTGCCAAGCATGTAGTTGGTACAAAGGAGACACTTTATGGTATTTCAAAAAAATATGAAATTGGTTTGGACGACCTAATCAGTTGGAACCAATTGACCGGTAGTTATGTACAGGCAGGTGATACCCTGGTGCTTTCGGAGCCAACGGAGCCATCAGTTGATGGAAACCATCAAGTAAACCAACCGGAAGTTGCGGTTTCTGCCCCAACAACATTGCCAACCAGTCAACCGAAGTACTCAACAGAGGAGAAAAAAGTAGTCAGATCAGCAGAGGTGGCGCCAGTCAAAGAAAATGGAATGGCAGCCGTGATAGATGGCACCACAGATACTAGAAAGTACTTAGCGTTACACCGTACTGCCCCCCTTGGGACCATAATGAGGGTACGCAATGAGATGACGAATTTAAGTGTTTTTGTCAGGGTAGTGGGAAAATTGCCTGACACCGGAACAAATAATAACATACTGTTACGCTTGTCGAAAGCGGCACAGGAAGCCCTGGGTGCCTTGGACGATAAATTCAGAGTGGAGCTTTCCTATGTTCCGAACCAATGAAAGATGATAGATTTCTAAAAGATTTTCTGGATGAGCAATACCTCCGGTATAATACGCGTGACTTCATTGCTCAGGATCCTATTTGCATACCTCATCAGTTCTCCAAAACTCAGGATATAGAAATCAGTGGTTTTTGGGTGGCCATGTTAGCCTGGGGGCAGCGAAGGACCATTATCAAAAAAGGCAAGGAATTAATGCATATCATGGACAATTCACCACACGATTTCGTTCGAAATTGTTCGGAAAAGGATTTGAAGGGCCTGATGCACTTTAAACACCGCACTTTCAACAGTACGGATTCCTTATACTTTGTTGATTTCTTTAAGAGATTTTATAAAGCCCATAGCTCATTGGAGGAAGCTTTTTTGCCAGTAGGAGGAAAGTTTATCGATATGAGGTCGTCCTTAAGTTGTTTTCACCAACGTTTTTTTGACTCTGATCATGCCCCCGGACGCACCCGAAAACATGTAGCAACTCCGGATCGAAATTCTGCCTGCAAGCGTATTAATATGTTCCTCCGTTGGATGGTGAGAAAGGACACAAACGGTGTAGACTTCGGTATTTGGAAGAAAATAAAACCCAAGGATCTTATTTGCCCTTGTGACCTTCATGTGCAACGAACGGCCCGGCGATTAGGACTGGTAATGAGAAAGCAAAATGACTGGAAAATGGCGCTTGAACTGACAGATAAATTGAGGGGTTTCGATCCTGAGGATCCGGTTAAATACGATTTTGCACTATTTGGATTAAGTGTGCTGAACCCCGATCGTGCATCAGACTTTGTAGTGAACTAACCAGGCACTTTCCACTCTTCCGGTCCTTTTCTCCATTCCTGTAGAATGGAAAATTGTGCCGGACTTACGATTCCCTGTTCCACCGCATATTCAATAAGTAAATGATAATTGCTTAAACTGAACCAGGGAACCAGTGCATTTTGAAAATTATTGTCAGCAATGTCAAACCCATAGGTGAATATTGAAGCTAGCCCAAGGACCTTCATACCAGCATTTCTCAAGGCCTCAACCGCCTTTATAGAACTGCCCCCGGTAGATATCAGGTCTTCCAAAACCACTACCTTTTGGTCCCCGGAATAGCTGCCTTCGATTAGGTTTGCCAGCCCGTGCCCTTTAGGTTTTGATCTGACATATAAGAACGGCAAGCCCAATGAATCTGCTACTAAAACACCCTGAGGAATACCTGCCGTAGCTACTCCGGCAATAGCTTCACAATCAGGGAACACCTGCTTTATCTTTTTGGTCAAACACGATTTTAAAAATGACCGGATTTTAGGAAACCCTAGTGACAAGCGATTGTCACAATAAATAGGAGAGTGCCAGCCCGAAGCCCAAATAAAGGGTTGTTCCACATTGAGTTTGACCGCTTGTATCTCCAAAAGCAAAGAAGCTACTTTAAGCCCTGTTTCCCGGTCAGTAGCGGTTTGAATCATGTCCCGAAAATACAATATTATTTTTTAAAAAAAC
>QIEB01000452.1 GCA_003229495.1 Flammeovirgaceae bacterium | reverse complement strand
ATTGTGACAATCCGCACACCCTGGCAAGTAAACAACCAATAGCGTGTCTTACTGCTCTTTGTTCCCTGGATTTACTTAAACCTTTGACAACTTCCTGGTACGCCAAAAAAAATTGCGAGGTCCCTAGCAGGAAATCTCTCCGGTAATCCGGTAAGTGGTTCGCTTTACTAAGTAAATGAGCAATAAAAAAACCAAGGTCAAAAGTTCCGTCACCGAAGTGGGTCACTTCATGATCCAGTAGAATCAGTTCATTGTTTTTTACCAGTAAATTTTTTGGGCTGTAATCTCCATGAACCAATGTATACCGGTCTCTATGGGTATCAGCAATGAGCGTTATAAAAAAAATGTTAGTTTCTCCAACTACCCTGGTGGTCTCAAGATAATATGGGTTAATTCTTAAAGTTTCAAAAAAGCGAATGTCCTCAAATAATTTAGGTACATGGTTTTTTTCTGCACCTTGTAAATGGATTTGTCCAAGCAGCTTTCCAGCCGAAATAAAATATGTTGACTGTGGAGGGTTATTGATTAATAGTGTTTTGAGGTTTTCAAATGGTTGCTGCACAGCTTCCATTGCCAGAATGTATTCAGACTTGTCCTCAAATACCAACTTTGGGGTATTGCTTTCTACATAATGATCAAGCCAACGCATGGCTTCAGCTTCAACAAATATCCGTTCCGGGGAGCAGAACCAATCTCCATCAACTCTTAGCTGGTCAAGCGCCTGCTTCATAACCCAGGGCGATCGATCGTCAAATTCCAGCAGCACGGTTCGATTGGATACACCTCCTGATAACTGAGAAATACGGACTTTTGTATTTTTTCCTATTCTTCCTCTGTTATACAGATAGTTTAATAACTCCGGAGGGTTTTCTATATTTAGTTCAACATTCAATGCTTTATTGGAGATCCTAATACCCTAATACAACACCCCCTTTATGGCTTTTATTGGTAAAGGAATATCTTTTTCCCCCATCATCTCCCTTAAATCTATCTCAATAGTGCGACAAATGGCGGTCATTGGTGTATCAGAAATCCCATTCTTGAAAGGATCCTTAAGGCTCCTGCTGATTTTTTCCAAAGTAAGAAAAACATAAGCCACCACCACTCGCATCACCAGGATTTCCCAATTAAAGTCATCATACAAACTGAAAATAAGGCTGAAAGCAAATAACCAGGTGAACAGGGTGGTTAAAAATGAATAAATCCGCGGAAATACTGTGGTGTTTATTCTTTCACACCCACCTTGAATGTTATAGAACTCGTTCAAGGTGTTGTCGAACTGCATGTACCGAAAATCATTGCTGTTATCATGGAAGACCTCGTTCAATCTTTGTGCCTGCTTCTGTACCAACTGCGTAGGTACATTGGCGTATTCTACCAGTTCAAGCCGTTCATTTTCATCCAAAAATGGCTTCAATTCCTCCCAGTTGTCTTGGTTTCTTAATGACAGCCGTACGGCATTGATGTAACCTATGTGCCGATAGATAAGCTCATGTTGCAACGCTGTCATCTCTTCCCGGCTCTTTAGACTAGTATTTATTTCAGGGGTGATCAGGTTTAACACTTGACGGGCAAAACTTCTACTGTAATTAACCATTGATCCCCAGAGAATTCTAGCCTCCCACCAACGGTTATAGGCCTCGTTGGTTTTAAATGCAAGAAACAACGACATCACTGTACCAAATACAGTAATAGAAGGTAATAACGTGGTAATTTCTTCGAATGCTATAAACCTGTTAAATAACCAGGTTGCCAGTACAATAGATAAAATACCAAGAATCATCCCACCGGTATATTTTATAATAAATAATGGGCTGATCTTTTTTAGAACTACCATGGGTGGAGGTGGATATTCAAATTTAAGTAGGTTGCCATTAGTTAAAAATCGATAACGTCTGGCAGATATTTTGAGGCAAGGTCCTCATAGTAGGGGCGGAGTGCCTTTACATCCGGCGGAATTGGTGATTTTGAATAAAGGTCGTAGGGGTTAAACATCTGCACCCATTTGAACATTTTGTGGTCTTGTTTGCTCATCAAATGATCATAGGCGTTTTCTCTATGTTGCGCATAAAAGGAGTGATACCTGATCATATACAGTGATGGCTCAGGTAAATAATCCTTGAAAACTTGATAAAGGTATTCGTCATGCCCCCAGGACATGTGCACATTATCTAATCCGGAGTTGGGTGTATAGACTCCGTATTCGCTATTGTATCTGGGGTCAGTGGAATCAGGATTGTCCTGGAAGAACTCCCCATAAACAATTTTGTCTGAGAACTTACACCCTACCGGAAATGTGTCACCTACTACAGCCCACTGGGGTTCTCCGAAAAGGCACAGCACCTTGCCAAGATCATGTATAAATCCTGTAAGAATGAACCAGTCCGGATGACCGTCGGCCTTTATGGCTTCTGCAGTTTGTAAAAGGTGCTGTGTTTGATTCAGGTCAATGTCAGGATCGGAATCATCCACCAGTGTATTGAGAAACTCCACAGCTTCCCAAAAGGTCATCTGTTTCTTGTTGAACTTTTTAAAAACCCGTTCTCTCTCTAAAACAAAATCATAGGTTTGATTCAGGTGATTCAGCCGGTAAAATTCACGGACTGTGTCTCTTTGAGGGTCTTGGTAGTTTCTATATTCCTCTTTTGATTTTTTGCCTGATTTAGGATAGCGGGCAAGAAGATCTTCTTCCCAAAGTTCTTCGTTCATCAAGAATTGTGGTCTTTGGTCCATGGAATTAACGATACAAATTACGATAACAACTTACGATTAGCAATTTACAAAATCTGCCGATCAATTATCAACTAAATCAAATGCTCAAATTCGGCGTTCAACATTCGGCGTTGGGAGTTCTCAATTACTCCATTGTTCAACTGCTCAATTGTTCCCATGTTCCCATGTTCCCATGTTCAAATGCTCAATTGTTCCCATGTTCAAATGCTCAATTGTTCAATTGTTCCCATGTTCCCATGTTCCTACTGACCTAGCCATATATAGATCGAAATGATGGTAATCACCAGAATAGTACTTAGTGTCTTGGTGTATTTCCATGGGACTAGCCCCTCACCCTGAGGGCTAATTCTTTGAGCCACTCTGGTATTGGGGTAAAACTGTGAGACGGCAAACATTACTGCCATATTTAACACAAACTCAATTCCCCAGACATGAACAAAATGTATGTCTACTTTTAATATGTAGATAGTACTGACGTAGAAAGCCAGACCAAAAAACAAGGCTACCTTTGCGGCAGTAGCACTAATTTTCGGTATGAACAGTCCAGCGAGCATTATGGAAGCAATTGGGATAAAGAAAATCCCATTTAGCTGCTGTAGCAATTGATACAATCCTTCCGGGGCACCAGCAACCAATGGAGCTGCCATAATTGCCACTATTGCTAAGACAATAGATACGATCTTGCCTGCCCGTACCATTTGGCGACCTGTGGCCTCTTTATAGATAAGTCTTTTATATATTCCTTCGCTAAAAATGGTAGCGGTACTGTTTAGTACACTGTTGAATGTGCTTAATACAGCACCCATAACCACAGCCGCGAAAAATCCTACAAAACTCAATGGCAACACCTTTTTGATTAGCTCCGGGTAGATCATATCTTGTTGCTCATAGAGGGAATCACCAAAATAGTAAAACCCAATAACTCCGGGGAACACAATAATGATGGGAACCAGGATTTTCAAAATCCCCGTAAAGAGTAACCCTTTTTGGGCTTCTGCCAATGATTTGGCCCCAAAGGCTCTTTGAATAATGGTCTGATTCATTCCCCAAAAATAGAGCTGGTTGATTACCAATCCGGTAAAAAGTGTGCTAAATGGTAAAACCGAATCCGGAGCACCAATAACATTAAATTTTTCAGGGCTATTTTGATAAACTTTTGAAAGTCCGGTAACCAGGTTGCCGTCACCAATGTCCCATAGCGCCAGGATCGGGACCATTAACCCACCGATAAATAGGCCCACCCCATTAATGGTATCACTGTAAGCTACTGCTTTCAATCCACCAAATACTGCGTATGCAGAACCAATCAGTCCGATACAAATGACGGTAATCCAAAGACCGGTAGTTTTGCTTACTTGCAGTACCTCAGAAATATTGAATATACTTTCCAGATTAATGGCGCCGGTGTATAAAACAATGGGAAGCAGGGTAACCACAAATGAGACCAATAAAAACAGGGCAACTAAGGTGCGGGTGGTCCCGTCAAATCTTTCCTCCAGGTATTGGGGAATAGTGGTCAACCGCATCTTAATAAAAGTTGGAATGAAATAAATAGCAGCAACCACTAGTGCCAGAGCTGAAGTCACCTCCCAGGCAATGACGAGAAATCCATTTTTGTAGGATAAGCCGTTCATTCCAATTAAATGCTCCGTGGAAATATTGGTAAGTAGCATGGAGCCAGCGATAACCACTCCAGTGAGACTCCTTCCTCCCAAGAAGTAACCCTCCCGGGAATCAAGTTGGTCATTTCTAAGCTTGTACCAGCAGTAAACCCCAACGAAACCAGTAAATGCCACGAATGAGATAACAGTCAACATATTAGCTTTGATTGGAGTGTTTGACAGCTATTTCAGCAGTAAGCCAGGGTGGTGGGTAACCACCAAATATAGCGGGGAATTGGCAAACCTTAGTACTATTCATAAAGAGCACAAGAAATTAAATGGTTAGATTCGTTTCCAAGCTCTAACGAAAGTGCCAGTTCCTGGGCACTTTCAGACATCTTATTCCAGGTTTTGCGGACAATGGATATCACTTTCTTCTTTTCATGTTTTTGAGAGAAATCTTCAAAATAATATTCCAAAAAAACCAGACACACTACATCTTCTAATATTTGAGATTCTGGATCGGTCTTTTTTAATATTAATGATCTTACCCGGTCACTTGTCGCCTGGTCATAGCCGCTCTCGTTCAAAATATCCTCCGCCTTTTGGGCATGAAATTTCTTTAATTCGGAGCGCCAAAGAAGGTACCCTTTGCGGTCCATTGGGTACGATTCACGCGGGATGGTCCAGCGGCAAATATGTTGGCTTCTGGCTGCTAACTTAAGCGCCTCAGAGCCCTGAGGAGCAATTTTTGACAACCATTCAGTCATTCTCTGCGCATATAGCAATTCCTTTGGAAGTTCTTTGCCGTTAGATGTTTCCGTGTTAGGGTCTTTGCTGTTCTCCTGATCGAATTTATGGATGGCTTTCTGAAATCTGGTAGTATCCTTGATCATAGCACTAAGATAAAAAAGATTACTCTGGATAACTCATCACATATCGTTCTTTCCCTTTTACGTCACGTAAACTAAAACTGATTGCCGAATGGTCTTGATCCTGATTAACTGTTACCAACAGAAACCCACCTCCCCAGTGGTCTTTTTGAACAAATGGCAGGCTTAATTCGGCATTAGGGTCTGTGGAATCCGGATCACCAGGTAACCTTCCAGGCCGGGAATTTTGATTGACAAAGGCACCGCTGCTAAACTCCATCAAACCGGTAGGATGAACAGCATGATATTGCCAATGACGGTCGCCGCAGATAATGTAGAATCCCTTGTTGGTGAAGTCATGCTCATCCAGCCAGTTAAAAAAGGCCTTTTGTTCAGATTGAAACCCACCCTGATTAGTATGATTGTCTCTTTTGTAGGCATCGTCCGGACCAATCATAGGAGTGGGAGAGATAAGAATTTTATAAATGGCCTTACTTTCCAACAAGGATTGCTTCAGCCACTCTTGTTGTTCTTGCCCCCAAATGGTTTTTTCAGGGTTATCATCCATGAGGTTCGGGCTGCGGTAGTCCCTCCCCTCAAGTAACCAAAATTGCAACAATTTGCCTGCTTTTATGGTCCGGTATGTTTCCGTTGATTGATCTTCCGGATCGGTTACCGGTAATTGTTCCCTAAACACCCGAATGCCTAATTGATGAGAAGGCTCAGAAAATTTTGTGTCAGTGGTATCACTGTCATTGAACCGGTAATCATGGTCATCCTTTAAGTAATAAACCGGCATACTTAAGCAAAAATCCTTGTTACGTGGCATGGCAAAGTAACGGTGCCACTTTGCTCTCATTTCTGGTAGGCTTCGCGCCCACAGTTGAGGTTTATTTGATGGTTTGTCGTAGTAAACCACATCACCGTTGGCAATAAAGAAATCAGGCCTTAACTCCAGTACCGCCTCAAATGCCTCAAACCCCAGCTTTCGATCTAACCCGATGGCAGGGGGATAAACACTTTTCTCATTGATCACCGAGTCAATACCGTAGAACTTCTCATAGTTGAAGCCCGTAGATATTGCAAAACTAATTGTTCTTGACGATGCGGAATCTGGTAAAGTTTTAAATCGACCAATACTTGAATATACCGTATCATATTGGTTAATAATCAATGCTTTAACTCTAAAGTAATAACGAGTTTCTGGTACTAGATCTGAAATGTATTTTTTAATAATAAAATCGTCTTCGGGACGGGCTTGGATCCATTCAGTCTCCTTAACTTTAAAAAATAAAGAGTCCTCTGAAATCTGAAAACTACCGGACCCGTTCAATCCTCCCACGTCATAGTTTATAAGGGAATCAGAACTGGCAAACCTGCATTGAAGGATTATACCAGAGGCTGTTAGCTCACCTGATAGAATGGAAAACCCAGTTTCTTTTTGGAGGTCTGTGTTAATCTCAGGAGTACAACAAAAAAGAAAAAATAGAAGCAGTGAGTACAGGGTATTGTTGTTTGTACACAAAGTATATCGGGCAATTTGTAGATTCTGCATATTCTATTAAATTTAATCTTCTGTTAAACATTAATAAAAAGATCTGGCCAAAATGTACTATAACCTAATCATTCTAATGCTGTTTTTGATTGGCTCAAGTTGCAATAATGAATCTAAGGGCCCTGCTGTATCAATAGAGGAAAGCTATTCTATGGAAGATTTTAAAAAGGTTCCCAAAATTGATACCCATGCCCACATTACTTCGGATGGAAAAACTTTTATTGAAGAAGCCCGGGCCAATAATTTCAGGCTGATGGACATGATTGTTGATGTTCCTCAATTCCCATCAATACCCCGGCAATTAGAAATTTGTCTCAAGCACCGGGAAGAAGATCCCGATGTATTTGCATACACCACCGCTTTTACTTTGGAGAACTGGGACCAACCAGATTGGGGGGACAAAATAATTGAAAATTTGCAAAAAGACTTTGATAACGGCGCTCTTGGAGTCAAAGTGTGGAAAAACATAGGGATGACTTACAAAGATCAGAAGGGAAATCAGATTATGCTGGATGATCCCAAATTTGATCCAATTTTCCAATTCATCAAAGATCAGCATAAAGTACTGCTGTCCCACGCGGGAGAACCAAAAAATTGTTGGTTGCCCCTTGATGAAATGACAGTAAATAATGATCGGAATTATTTTACTGAGTATCCGGAGTTTCACATGTATTTACATCCTGAGCTGCCGTCGTATGAAGATCAGATTCAGGCAAGAGACAATATGTTAAGTAAAAATACCGCACTGACATTTATTGGTGTCCATTTGGCTAGTCTGGAATGGAGCGTAGACGAAATAGCCAGGTTTCTTGACAGGTTTCCCAATGCCTCGGTAGACCTGACCGAAAGAATCCCTCATTTACAATATCAATCCCTTGAGAATAGAAATAGGGTGCGGGAATTTTTTATAAAATATCAAGACAGGATAAGCTACGGTACAGATTTTGAACAGGAAGAAAATCATGACCCTGCTGCGCTAATAGAGAAGATGAATGCAAGATGGTTGAGGGACTGGAAATACTTCAACACAGAAGAAATAATGACAGTACCTGAATTGGATACACCATTTCAGGGATTAGGCTTGCCAAAAACTGCGGCGGACAAAATTTATAGGATCAATGCAGAAAAAATATTCAAAGATGCCTGGGAGTCACCCAAAATCACCGGATAACTGCACAATATTAGTCATTCACATTAAGACTCTTCTCAAAAAGTCAGGCCCCATTAATTGTCGGCATAGTATCGCCCCAGTTGTTTTACAATGGCTTTTCTTAGTTCAAAAGGTACAATTACACCTTCTTTTGCATAAACATATTCACCACCTGGAGCCACCAGCAGGGTATAGGGTAATGACCCTTTCCAGTTTTCGTCTACCACCTCAATTAATTTGTATATGTCATCGCCACTAAACAGATAGTTCTGATTGGCTGCCTCCATTTTAGTTAACAACTCGAGGGCCTTTTCCTTCTTTGTAGGTTTATCCGTACTGATAGTAATGAACTCGAAATCACGACCGCGATACATACGGTCTGTTTCAACCAATGCCGGGAGTTCAATTAGGCAGGGGCCGCACCAGCTGGCCCAAAGATTGATCAATCTATACTTATTGCCAGGGTTGCTAACCAGGATTTCGATTTCTTCCAGGCTTTTTTCCTCTAAAGTCACTGGGTCCTTGGCCCATTTTTCTTTGAGCTGTTTGGTCCAGGTGTCTTTCCAGGACCATTTTATGGAACAGCCGAAGGTTTTGGTCTGGCTAACTGACACTGCTTCACCTGAAAGCATCTGATCTAAGGCCTGGATCAAATCATTTTGTCGGGGAGTGACATACGGGTCTTCAGTGTCGTCGATACGGCCGCTGTAACGTAATTTCCTCTGCTGGTCAAATACAAACACATGTGGCGTGGCCACTGGTCCATAGGTAAGAGAGACCTGTTGGGTTTCACCATCATATAAATAAGGGAAATTATAACTCTTGTCTTTGGCCCTGATCTTCATAGCTTTCAGGTCATCACTAAGATCGGTATATCCCAATTCTGACAAACTAATGGCTTTGGGATCATTAGGGGAAATAGCTACAAATCCCACTCCTTTAGGTTTGTATTGGTCTACTATATGGATGATCCTGTCTTCATAAGCCTGGGCCGTGGGGCAATGGTTACAGGTAAAAATCACAGCCAGCAAACTATACTTGGAAAAATCAGCCAGCGTGTAGTTTTTATCATCGGTTCCCGGCAGATTAAAATCAGGTGCATCATCACCTATATTGAGGTAATTTATGTGCTGTTCCTGGGCCGTTGAAATTATGGGCAATAATACCGCCAGCACAAAAATAAAAGATCTCATTAGTACACTTTTCGGCATGAAAATATTTCGGATTAAACAATATACACATAATTGTAGTATTTTAAATTTTCAAAATATTTCCGGGCTTACTGCCTGAAATGTGAATTTGGGAACAATAACATTGTGATAATCATTCTATGATCCAAAATAACGCCAAACTACTAATGGGGCCTGGCCCCAGCAATGCCCACCCCCGTGTGTTAAACGCTATGTCTGCTCCATTAGTGGGACATTTAGATCCCGACTTTCTGGAGATCATGGCCGATATAAAAGAAATGTTGCAAAAAGCCTTTCAAACCCAAAATCAACTGACTTTTGCTGTTTCCGCTCCCGGAAGTGCCGGAATGGAAACTTGCCTGGTTAACCTGCTGGAACCTGGGGATGAAGCTTTGATTTGTGTTCATGGGGTTTTTGGTAACCGTATGTCAGATATTGTTGAGCGTTGTGGCGCCAGGCTTAAGAGAGTGGATGCACCGTGGGGAGAACCCATTGACCCGGATCAGGTCAAACGGGCATTGGAAGAGTGCCAACCTAAACTAGTGGCCATTGTCCACGCTGAAACCTCTACCGGGGTTTTACAGCCTTTGGAAGAGATCAGTAAATTAGTAAAAGACTCCGGAGCCCTTTTTGTAGTTGATGCAGTCACTTCCTTTTGCGGCGTTACCCTGAAGGTAGATGAGTGGGGAATCGATGCAGTGTATTCAGGTTCTCAAAAATGTTTGAGCGCGCCTCCAGGCCTTTCACCGGTTTCATTCAGTGAGCGGGCTGTTGAAGCATTGAACCAAAGAAAGACTAAAGTTCAAAGTTGGTTTTTGGATCTTTCATTGGTCAGGAACTATTGGCAGGGGGCCCAGCGTACCTACCATCACACCGCCCCAATTTCCTCTATGTTCGCTTTGAAAGAAGCATTGACCCTGGTGATGGAGGAGGGATTGGAGCCTCGCTTTGCCCGCCATTGGGAGAGTCATGAACTACTGAAGGAAGGTATGGAGTCTTTGGGATTCGAATTCCTGGTACGGGAAGGGTTCCGTCTCCCTATGCTTAATGCTATCAAATTGCCGGAAATGATTGATGATAAATCAATAAGACAAAGACTATTGGTGGAACATCGAATTGAAATCGGCGCTGGCTTGGGGGATTTTGCAGGAAAGGTTTGGCGTATTGGCCTCATGGGAGAAAATGCTCGCCCTCAAGCAGTAGATCAGTTCTTATCATCATTAAAACAAATAATTTAAGATAAGACTTGTATGTTGCACATTATCAGTTATTTATTGTTGTCAATTTTATTAATTCAATGTGATCGGAATGCTGAAAATGCCGATACTTTAACTTCGGATAAGACTGCTGGGCCTTGGAGTGAAGAAAAAGCCAGTGAATGGTATGCCCAACAACCTTGGCTGGTAGGAACCAACTTTGGCCCAAGCAATGCCATCAATCAATTGGAGATGTGGCAGCAGGAAACTTTTGATAGGGAGACCATTGAAAGAGAACTGGCACTTTCTGCCAATATTGGCATGAATACCCATCGTGTTTTTCTTCATAACTTATTGTGGGAACAGGACTCAGCGGGGTTTTTAGATAGAATTGACCAATTCCTGACCATAGCAGAAAGACATGGAATTAAACCCATGCTGGTGTTGTTTGATGGGGTTTGGCACCCAGTACCAGAATTAGGAATACAGCCAGAACCTATCCCACATAAACATAACTCGGGGTGGGTCCAGTCGCCAGGGGCAAAATATCTTTCAGATAAACGCCATTACCCAAAACTGGAACGATATCTCAAAGGTGTTATTTCCAGGTTTGCCAATGATGACAGGGTATTGATGTGGGACCTATTCAATGAACCTGACAATGAAAATAGCGCGTCCTATTCAGAATTAGAATTGCATGATAAATATGACAGGGCCTTTGATCTGTTGAAAGCTGCATTTCAATGGGCCAGAGAAGTAAACCCTTCTCAACCGTTGACTGCAGGTGTTTGGAGAGGGACTATTGGCGCTGATGGACAGGCTAACCATGAAGGCGGTACCATCTCTGAATTCATGTTGCAAAATTCAGATATCATTAGTTTCCATAGCTATGAACGACCAGAAGATGTACCAAGAAGGATCCAGTACCTGCAGAGATACAATCGTCCCCTGGTATGTACCGAATATCTCGCCAGAAGTCGGGATAACACTTTTGAAAATATGCTTCCTTTGTTCAAAAAGTACCGAATAGGGGCCTACAATTGGGGGTTTGTTTCAGGAAAGACCAATACCATCTATCCCTGGGACTCATGGGACTCAGTATATGTTGATGAACCTGGATTATGGCACCATGATATATTCCGCAGCGATCTAACTGCCTATCGGGAGGCGGAAGTACAATTGATAAAAGTATTGACAGGATCATAATTGGACCGAGTATT
This sequence comes from Flammeovirgaceae bacterium, assembly GCA_003229495.1. GTDB lineage: Bacteria > Bacteroidota > Bacteroidia > Cytophagales > Cyclobacteriaceae > SZUA-3. The sequence goes on along the minus strand of QIEB01000452.1, from coordinate 4,649 downwards.
TATTCGGAAATACAACATTAAATGGATGAAAAAACGAGCATTTTTAAAGACCACAGGAGCCATAGCAGCGGGCAGTGTTTTCAACCCTTTTACTTTCTGCACCGTCCCTGAAAAAAAAGCAATGCCAGCAACACCACAGGAAGCCAGATGGAATTGGGCGGGAAATTTAAAATACAGTGCAGAAAACTTCTATCAGCCTGAGAGTATTGAGCAACTACAGGAACTGATTAGACAATGCGATCATCTGCGGACGCTGGGTACCGCTCATTGCTTCAATACCATAGCCGACAGCAAATATAATCAACTATCGGTGCGGGGCTTAGATCAAACACTGGACATTGATGTAGAAAACAGCACTGTAACTGTGGGGGCAGGCACTAGCTACGGTCAGATTTGCACGGAACTTTATGATCAGGGATATGCACTGCACAATTTAGCCTCATTGCCGCATATATCAATAGCAGGAGCCATTGCCACCGCCACTCATGGTTCAGGGATTAGAAACAGTAATTTGGGAAGCGCAATTTCAGCTATCGAATTCATCGATGCTGCCGGTGAATTACAAAGATTATCGAGGGGTGATGACGGAGCGTTCTTTGGGGGTGTCATTACCCACTTGGGAGGGCTGGGAGTGATAACAAAAATTACCCTGGATCTGCTGTCCGGATTTGAGGTTATGCAAAATGTGTATCAACACCTGCCAATTAAAAACCTTTTGGAAAATTTTACAGCGGTCATGAGTGGGGGTTATAGCGTGAGTTTGTTTACAGACTATCAGACCGACACTGTAAATCAGGTCTGGGTAAAATCAAAAGTTAACGGCATAGATTCTGAGATAACCAATGACTATTTCGGGGCCCAGCCTGCCAGTATTAATTTGCATCCCATAGTTGAACTTTCGGCAGAGAACTGTACCCAACAAATGGGAGTACCGGGGCCCTGGTATGATCGACTGCCCCACTTCAAGATGGGTTTTATGCCCAGCAGTGGCAAAGAGTTACAATCCGAATTCTTTGTTCCTTTGAAAAACGCTGCAGAAGCCTACCAGGTAATCAGAGAGTTAAAGCATGAGATCAAACCGGTTCTGATGATCTCAGAGATACGTGCTATTGCTGCAGACGACCAGTGGATGAGTCCATGTTATCAACAAGATTCGGTGACCTTTCATTTCACCTGGGAACAGCATAAGGAAAGAGTTGAAAAGGTGGTGTCAATGATCCAGGACGGATTGGAGCCGTTTAATGTCCGACCGCACTGGGGGAAGGTATTTACCATGGAACCGGAACGACTGCAAAACTTATATCCCAATCTCGATAAATTCAAGGCCGCATTGGCTCAATATGATCCAAATGGAAAATTTCGAAATAAGTTTTTGGAAAAATACCTTTACCAAAGGTAAATCTTGGCTAATATAATTCCTGCTTCAATATTGGGCCGGAATTTCTACTGTTAAAACTCATTCATGCTACCATGAAAAAACATGTTCTTATTATTTTAATGCACATTCTAATTGCTTGTCAGGCACCTAACGAACAACCGGTCACCATTGAAGAATCGCCACTGAACTTTATTATAATATTTTGTGACGATTTGGGGTATGGGGACCTCAGTAGCTTTGGAAACCCCACCATTCATACACCACACTTGGATAGCATGGTAGCCGAGGGCCAAAAGTGGACTCAATTTTACGTAGCGGACCCTGTATGTACTCCCAGCCGCTCTGCCTTAATGACCGGTCGTTATCCCATCAGGAGCGGTATGACTTCCAAGCATCGCGCGGTACTGTTTCCGGATTCCGGAAGCGGACTACATCCTGATGAAATAACTATTGCAGAAGTGTTGAAGCAGAAGGAATATGCCACAGGTCATGTAGGAAAATGGCATCTAGGTCATTTACCTCAATACTTACCCACATCGCAGGGGTTCGACTATTATTATGGAATTCCTTATTCAAACGATATGAGTGCTGCTCCAGGTAAAAGCCGATATTACTCTGAACAGAAAATAGATCCGGATTTTTATCCGGAGACTCAAAATTATAATGTCCCATTAATGGAGAATGAAGAAGTTTTGGAACAACCGGCTGATCAAACCACCATTACCAGGCGCTACACGGAAAAGGCAGTACAATATATCAAGGAACATCAGGAAGGACCCTTCTTTCTTTATTTGGCACATTCAATGCCCCACATTCCCTTGTTTGCAGGTGAAAAATTTGTAGGCTCCAGCAAACGCGGTCTTTATGGGGATGTGATCCAGGAGATTGACTGGAGCGTGGGACAGATTCTTCAAACTCTTGAGGATCTAAACCTGGATAGAAATACCATTGTAATGTTTAGTTCAGATAACGGCCCTTGGTTGGCTTTCGAAACCCATGGAGGGTCAGCGGGACCATTGAGAGCTGGTAAAGGGACCACTTTCGAGGGAGGGCAACGCGTGCCTACAATTTTCTGGGGACCAGGGAACATTCCACCTGGAGTGGTGACCGATATGGGATCCACTCTGGATATTATTAATACATTTGCGACCATGTCTGGAACTAAAATACCATCGGATCGCAAGATGGATGGATATGATCTTTCCCCGGTATTAAGAGGGAAGGGACAAAGTCCACGCAAGGATTTCTTCTATTGGGCATTTTCAGAATTGCATGCGGTCCGGTATGGTGCTTGGAAATTGCACATCCAACAGCGGGAACCGGTACACTACGATAACATTGCTCCCATGGAAAGTCCGGAGCTGTACAATATAGAGGCGGATATTTCCGAAAGATACGATCGGTCTGAGGGAAAACCTGAGATAGTGGAGGCCCTAAAGGAAAAGATGCAGGTGCACCTTGAAGATGTTGAAGGCTCGACTCCGGATCAACTAGTAATCAGAATTGAGAGCGACTAAATACTCACCTGGTACAGGGTCTGCAGCAGATTCATCCGGTACTTAACAACAGGACTTAAGTATCATAACATGCCTCATGGTTGGAATAACCATAAATTTGATTACCTTTGCGAAACAATTTTAGTTGAGGCGGCCTTTCTTTATTTAATCCGTTCTGATTTTTTATTTGATTTTCACTCCTCCACTAGTACTCAAAACAAGAAGCGCTTGAAAATATTAGCGTTAAGGGTGACGGCAGATGCCATCGGTCTTAGCGAATGGAGTGTAAACCCTGGTGATAGATTCTCGATAATTTATAGGTAGTTGATCAGTGACTTAAATACTGATTAAGCATAGAAGATATGATAGCGCTTCCGTTATTAATGAATTTTGAATAATGACAAATATAAAATCAAGAAGGAAAACAAGAAATTTCTCAAATAGAGGCACCTCTTCCGGTTTCAAACGCCGTAGTAAAAAGAGTAAAAAATTTAGTTCTGCTATTAACCCAAGCTTGTTGATAAAGGAGGCAGTGATTGCGGAACAAACAAAGTTTACTCCTTCTCAGTCTTTCGACCAGATGCCGGTCAACTTCAAACTGAAGGCAAACTTAAGAAACAAGGGATACGGATTTCCAACTCAAATACAGCAAGAAACATTGGAGCCACTTATCGCTGGACGGGACCTGGTAGGTGTGGCGGAAACAGGAACCGGGAAAACCGGAGCATTCCTGATTCCCATAATTGAGAATTTACTGAATGACCCACATCAAAATACTTCGTTAATTGTAGTACCCACTAGAGAACTAGCTTTACAGATAGAGGAGGAATTCAAAAGCCTTACCCGGGGACTGCGGTTATTTTCATGTACATTTATCGGGGGCACTAGTGTAGGGCGAGACCTCTCCAGGCTTCGTAAACAAAACCATGTAATTATTGGGACACCAGGCCGACTATTGGATCTGACAAATCGAGGATCACTTCGCTTAGAAGAGATATCCATACTGGTGCTGGACGAGTTCGATAGGATGCTGGATATGGGTTTTATTAACGATATTAAAAAACTTATCAGGTCTATGTCCAGGAGACGACAAACTATGTTGTTTTCTGCCACCATGGATAATACCCAAAAAACTTTGATCAATAGTATTTTGAAAAACTCACTAGAAGTAAAAGTAAGTAGTGGAAATACTTCCAGTGACAATGTGGAACAGGATGTAATTAGGGTTCCACAGGAGCAGGACAAATTTAATATGTTGCTAAACCTTTTAGATGACGATTCGTTTGAAAAGGTACTGATTTTTGCGGAGACCAAGAGACTGGTGGATAAGGTCAGTAAAAGACTTAATCAATCAGGGGTGGCAACTGAACATATTCATGGTAATAAAACTCAAAATTACCGGAATAAGGCCCTAAATAAATTTAAGAAAGGGCAAGTGCAAGTACTAGTAGCCACCGATGTTGCCGCCAGGGGTATTGATGTGATTGACATAACTCATGTGATTAATTATCAAATTCCGTTAACTTTCGAAAGTTACATACACCGAATTGGTAGGACCGGCAGGGCTGGGAAAATAGGTAAAGCATTTACCTTTGTAGATGCTGCTTAGTAAATTACGAATGTATTAATTAACAAATTTTTAAAATAAGTTTAATAGTAATGAAAGAAGGAGTAGTAAAATTCTTTAATAATACCAAAGGTTTTGGTTTTATTAAACCGTCGGATTCAAGTGAAGATGTTTTTGTACACGAAAGTGGACTTATTGATGACATCCG
>QIEB01000141.1 GCA_003229495.1 Flammeovirgaceae bacterium | reverse complement strand
AATTGAATACTCCAGACCCAGTGTAGTAGCAACCAACGGCGATGACAGGACGGACAAAATTTGGGGATTGATGGTTCCTTACGACTTTAATCTTCGGTCCAGTTTCGGAAATAAAAAGCCACTCCCCTGGAGGGCGGGAGCCAACGAAAATACGGTTATCCGAATTTCGCATGATGCCAGAGTAGAAGGCCAACTTGTCGAGGCCGGCAATTATGGGCTGTTCATCACAATCAAGGAAGGCGGAGGTGCAATGGTAATTTTTTCAAAAGATACTACCTCTTGGGGAAGCTTTTTTTATGAGAAGTCCCGGGATGCCCTTAGAGTTAATGTGAGAACAGCGGTTATCCCCCTAACTGAAAGACTTGTTTATAATTTTATTGATGTTACTAAAAATTCCTGTGCGGTGGTGCTTGATTGGGAAAAGAAGAGGATACTCTTTACCATTGAATTTGATACAGACTCTATTGTGCTAGCTGAAATACGCAGCAGCTTGAGTGCTATGGAAAATCCAGGCTGGGGTAGTTATAATACCGCAGCCAGGTACTGCCTAAGCAATGAGGTCAATCTAGAGGAAGGGTTAACATGGGCGGAGACATCAATTAGCATAGACACTACTTTTGCCAATCAAACCACCAAGGCCGGTATTCTGATGAAATTGGGCCGCCATCAGGAATCAGCTGATTTTATACAAAAAGTCCTGGAATCACCTAATGCCAGTGCCGATAATTATTATGCTTACAGCCAGCAACTAAACAGGGCGGGAAAATATGAAGAGGCTATAAATTTACTCCAACAATTAAATGAGAGGTGGCCGGAACACTGGTTAAGATGGCACGGATTGGCTCGAACCTACTCGGCTATGAAGGACTATGACCGCGCTCTGGAAAACGAAAAAAAGGCCCTGGAAAAAGCACCAGAGGCCAACAAGCCTTTTGTAAGCAGGGCCATCAAAATGCTGGAAGCCGGCCTGGATTTTAATACCTTAGGATAGCTGAGTTGTGTGTGATAAAGTGTATTTTATATAGCGGGTCATAACAACATTTGGCTGTGAAATGAATAATTAACATGCCAGCTCAATTCAAATATTTGTATAGCTATTGGGGGTATACCCGCAAATTGCGGAATTCTAACATTTGTTGCTTTAAACGGGCGCCATGGATGTTTGTCTTTCTGTTCATCACATTTATTTCGGGTTGCGGGACCGACGATGCCACAATTGACAATAAACCCCCTGTCATTAGCAACCTTTTACCCGAAAATAACTTGTTGATAAAAGATGTGTCATCTATCCTGCTCAAAGCGGATATTACCGACCCTGATGGAAGCATTGTCAAAGTATCCTTCATTATTAACGGTCAAATAGTTGGGGAGGTAACTACAGAACCTTTTCAGTTTGATTGGACTCCTACCAGCAGTGGAAATTACACGCTTCAAATTATAGTAACCGACAACGATGGCGGGGTGGCGGAATCCGGGGCGTCCCAATTTACCGCAGTGGGATTTTCATGCTCTAAGGATGCCTCATCCAGTGGGTTTACTCCAAAAAGCATCAACAATGTTGTGATGGCTTTTTACCCGTTTTGGAACACCTCCACATATCCGATAGCTGAAATTCCATGGGATAAAATTACCCATATCAATTATTCCTTCGCACTTCCCAATGAAGATGGAACTTTAAATACCCAGGACATTGATAGTGAGATTGATAATTTAGTTACCGCTGCACATGCCAATGGGGTAAAAGTTTATGTTTCCGTGGGAGGCGCAATAGGCGGGGAAGGTTTCGTCAGTGTCAGTGCCAATACCAGACTAAGGGCCTTGTTTGTAGATGAAATTAATTGTTACGTAATAAATCATTTCCTTGACGGTGTTGATATTGATTGGGAGTATTGGACCGGTCAGGATCAGATAGTAGCAACAGAAAGCGCCGGTCTGGTAGATTTACTTAAAGATTTAAGGGATGAGCTGGATGAAGATAAGGAAATGTCTATGGATGTGTTTGCCACCAATTGGAATGGAAAGCACTATAGAGACGAAGCCGTTCAATACCTCACCTATATTAATGCGATGCTATATGATTTACGGGGACCTTGGTCTGAAGCTGGTCATCAATCAGCATATGATGAGGTAATAACCACCGGAGCTACCACATTTACCATAAAATCCTGGGGCCTGGAATATTGGGCGGGTTTCAGAAAATGGCCCATTCCTAAAATTGTAGTGGGAATGCCATTTTACGGAAGAGACTTTGATGTCAATGACGGGGCAGCAGTAGCTTACAAAGATGTTGTGCAAAGAGTGCAGGATGAAGGAGCTGATCTGGATGCAGACAGAATTGGAAACCTGTATTATGACAGCCCTGCATCTGCCCGGAAAAAAGCAATATTCGCCCGTGACAATGGCTATGCCGGAATGATGTTTTGGGAATTAACACTAGATACAAAAGATGCAGAAACCAGCTTGTTAAATGTCCTTGATCAGGAATTACGATAAACTCTAATATTTATAGGTTAAATCATTAAACCTGCCATTTATAAAATCACGTGATTAATTTGGCTGTCAAAAAGTAATTACGGAGTAAGGCCAGTTTAAGACGCCGCAATGTTGATGGACATATCCCGCCTCTTTCCATGCACCCATGCCGCCGGATAAGTTATAAACTTCAGTAAATCCTAGTGCCTTCATCTTTTCCATGGCTTTTGCGCTGCGGCCACCGGCAGCGCAGTACACCATTACCGGTTTGGTTTTGTCCAGCTGGCTGACCTGTTGATCAAAGTTTTCTGAAAAGAAGTCGATCTTATGCGCATCTGCAATAGTCCCGACGTCAGCCCATTCTTCAGGTGTGCGGACATCTAAAACTTGCCCATTCTCAAGTGTCTTTATTTTTTCTCTGAAGGTCTGGGGCGAAAGGTCTTCCGCTATCTGGTTTTCTTCGGACTGAGCACTGCTACCACAAGAGTATATTAAAAATGCTAGTAAGACAGTGATATTTATGGTAATGTTCTTCATCTGATCTCCTTAGTTACTAATTATTTTGATAAAAGTACCTTTTTTAACGGTATCACTCAATTCCATGCCATTGAGCACGGCTGACTCCTTCAGTTGGTCTTGAGGAATCTTAAAATGAGTAAGCGCCTGGTCCAGGGTCATATTACGCGGAATAGGTTTTACCCGAATTCGCCTCGGCTTTACATTTAGTTTGCTAGCGTCTTTCAACGCTCTAAAATTGGTCATCGTCGAGATAAACGCTGGTTGGTATATATTGAATTCTGAGCTATTACTCAATCCATGGAAAGCGTAAATACTGCTTCCACTTTTTATTAAATAAGTCAAAATGGTAACCGTAGCTTGTCCTTGATTGACCTGTTCGGATGTCATGCTGATGGCCGGGAACCCATTTACTTTAATTTGATTTGATTCTTTTACCGTCAGTTTGAACCTTTCAATAATATCCGCGGCCGTTGATGCCAGGTCGGACTGGTCGGACAGGGTAAATGCAATTAAAGCCTTGCCATTTTCAGGTGCGATTTGCACCTGAGTAGGGCTATTATTTAAACGCCAATTGGTTGGGACAGGAAACTTAAACTTTAGTTCAGGATGATAAAATACACTGTTTTCCACAAATCCCTGTCGTGGATCATCACCATAAACCAGTCCATCAACCATTTTCAAATAAGCATCACGTTCGATTTTATAGGAGCCGTCAGGAGACTTGTTTTGCCATTCGGCAGCCAGTTTTTTTACATTCTCGAATCGGTCTGATGGGTTGGGATGTGTAGAGAGAAATGAAGGTATCTCTCCTGCTCCACTTTCCTGGGACAGTCGTTTGAGCGTCTCGAAAAAGCCGGCCATTTCCTGGGCGTCATACCCAATCTTGGTGCTGTATTCAACTCCTAAACGATCGGATTCGCTCTCATTGTCCCTGCCGTATTTTAAGAACAAGAGCCCCAGTCCTTGTTGGGCTTCATTTCCGAATTGTTGGAACTGGGGTGAAACTATCATGCCACCCACCATGAGCACCTGGGCTACCTGTTGTTTACTGTATTGCTTGGCGCTGTGCCTGGCGGTTATATGTCCAATTTCATGACCCAACACTCCGGCAAATTCTGCCTCATTATTAAAATGGGCCATGATGCCCCTGGTAAAATAGATGTAACCCCCAGGCAATGCGAAAGCATTCACTACCGGGGAATCGACTATTTTGAATTCGAATGAAAGGTTGGGACGATGACTGATTTTGGCCATCAATTGTCCTTTGCTATTGATGAATTTCTGTAATGTCTGGTCTTGATATAAGCCATATTGAGCAACCACTGCGGGATCAGATTTTTTGCCCATAGCTATCTCCTGTTCTTCTGACATAAGCATCAGTTCCTTTTTCCCCGTTACCGGGTTAACGGCGCAACCGGTGTAAAATATTGCAATAAATATTAAGGCGGTGGTAACTTGTTTAATTTGGATCACTATGAAGGGATGTTTGCGTGCAAATATACTTAATTGATTAGTTATTTGAACGCGGGAAAAATGAGTTTATTTGATCAGGGACGAGGGATGAGGGATGAGGGACGAAGGAATGTCCAACATCGAACAGCGAGCAACGAATGACGAAGTATTTGACCAATTCTCGTGGCGTAATAGTCTACACTTCAAAAAGTACTAAAATCCGTAAATTTCAGCTTCAGGATAAAATACACCCCAGGCAAACCAATAGCCCATAAAACTTTGAGTCGCTATTAAAGGTAATTGAAGGGGTCCTTCTACCGGAAACCCAAATATATCCCATTTATTGCCTTGGTCATCGACAAGTATGGCCCTTCCCTCATCAATAGCCGTTAGATTTGGTGTGGTACCATCCTCAAGAGTGGCAAAAAAACTTGCCATAAAATTACTTTTATTTCCAATCACCACGATATCCTCTCCTTGAAATGAATCTACAATTAGTGAATTCTCGGACTCAAACGAGCTAAAACGATATACCTTGGCTTTTCCATCGATCAATACTCCGTGCACTCGTTCTTTTCGTTCTAACCGGGGATCATCAATAGACAATGGGAAGAACAGGTTGTTATTATTGGTCCTGAAATCACCATAGGGGTAAGTACCATATGGACGGGCCCAGCCGGTATTGGTAGACACTACTTTAGTATTGGGGTACATGGTTTTCCAAACTGACCACCGGGTCTCTACCAGCTGAAAAGTAGGCAAAGTAGTACCAATTAAAGGTCCATTTACTGCCTGCAGTCTCATTTGAGCCCAGTTAGTTTTGGTATTGCGGTCAAATGCCACCAAATTGTTATTATAAAGCAAACCGGATACTCCGAATTCTGTTTCCTGGTTTTCTATCTTTTGCGGCCACCCGATTGCTGTGCCGGTTAAGGGACAATAGGTAATGACGAGCATTGAGTTGTCAACCCGTTGATTTATGATCTCATGCCAGACAAGCACCTGATGGGGGTAGGCAATGGCGTTAGTGCCATCAAAATAGCCAACCACCAGTTCCGGATCAAAAAGGAAATCTGCCTGGGAAATATCCAGTAATTCAGGATTTGAAAGTGAGGGAATGCCATCCCGGCCCGGTCCGCCGTCAAAAACTTCTGAAACAGGAATCAGCCAGTCCTTGCTGGCAGGAGGTTGCCCTGGCCCCCCCCCTCCTGTTGGATCCGTACTCTCACATGAAATCAATCCAGTGATCGAAAATATTAATAAAAGCCTTTTCATAAAATTCAGTTAGTCATTAAAGGTAACTGAAAAATGGACCAACTAGTTTGTCATTGTACCGACAAATAAGGTTATTACCTCTCAAGCCTATTCAAAGTCGCTCAAAAAAGAAAACACCCATCTTATTGGAAATGACTATATCTTTTTTGTTATCCTGGTTTAAATCGCTAATAACTACCTGGACCCCAACACCGCTATTGTCATCGATAAGGTGAGGTATCCATTCCGGCCCAGCATTGGTATCATTTCGGAACTCAAACCAGTATAGGACCGCCGGGTCCCTGCCTCCCGGATCTTTTCCGTTGTGAGCAAAATATCGTTTGCCGGTAATGAGGTCTGGCAGCAAATCTCCATTCAAATCTTCCAAAGCCACCCCATGTGTTTGTGAAAATGAACTATCAATTAAATGTTCTACATATGTAAGTCCACTTTTTGGTTCATATATTTGTTCATGCCACCAAATACCATAATTATGTGCAGAAGCGGTAATCACATCATTATCTCCATCGTTGTCAAAATCAAACACATGCATTTGTGAGCATGCCTGTCCGAGCGATGCTTCATGGAACTTCCAGGGAACATCAGTTCGGTTAACTGGTGCTTCCCACCAACCCTGGGTTATCAGAATGTCCTTCCTCCCGTCCCCGTTGATATCGCCGAATCCCAGTCCATGTGAAAACCTGGAAGTTCCCGGAGCATTTTCTTTACTAATTGACATCTGATCCCATTCAATTCGGCCATTTCCTGGGGCTCTGAACCATTTCATTTCTCTATTCCCGCTCCCAAACACCAGATCCATTCTACCATCACCATCAACATCTGCCATCATAGGGGACTCGTTATTGACAGTGGTATCAATTACATACTTGTTCCAATGTCCTTTCTGATTTCCAGGGTTCTCAAACCAATAAGCGCCCGTCCCGGGAAAGCCTATACTTATAAAATCCAGCCAGCCATCTTCATTTACATCAAGCACAAAATTCATAAATGAGTCACTCCAATCAGTGGTATGGTCAAACTTCAACGGGGATCTGATTTCATGTGCTACCCAATCAGGAGCTTCAAACCAATACGGCCCTGCTAAAATATCCTTCATCCCGTCATTGTTGACATCACCAACAGCTGCTCCTTCCGATATAAAATTTTGGTATATTATATGTTTTTTAAACCTTACCTCATTCATTTTATCACCCGTTTGGTATCCCCAGCAAAATGTGATAACCAGTAGTAACATCGAAATAGAAAAGAAATATCTCCTCATGATCATTGATTATAATTAATTCTGGCTAAGTAAATAGCTCATCAAGTGATAGTATTCCTGTTCAGAAATTACCTGCGAAAAATTATCAGGCATTAAGGTAAAAGAAACGACTTTTTGAGATTTAATATCCATAGTAGGAATAGAAAATTCTTGCCCGGCGTTATCGGCAAATACTTTGATCCCGCCTTCGTCTCTTCGGTACAATCCTTGCCTTACCCCGCCATCATTAAGTTCTATGCTATAATTTATAAAGGCTTTGGAGATATTACGGTTGGGATCCAGTGTTTTTTCAGTAAGTGCCTGCAATCCCCAGTTTCCGATGCCATCCAGCTGTGGCCCTATATTGCCTCCTTCATTTCGTATTTGATGACAAGCCGAACAGTTTTGCTGAAATATTTTGGCGCCATCTATCAACGAAGTAGCTTTCTGTTTATATCCACTAACTCTTTTGTCGATTAGCATTTGGATTTCTTCAGAGAAAGGCAATACATCTGCTACTATTCTCTCAAACGCTTTTTTCTGTTCAAAAGACATGTTGGCCTCCAGAAGTATATGTACTGATGGTTCCAGCAAAATTTTTGGAGAAATATCAAGTGTGGTCGCTGCAGCAATAATTTCATCAATACCATTAGGCTCACTGGCCATTAACCGTACAATATTCTTTTGAGTAATTAATGATAGCCCACCTAAATTATTGCTTACTATTTGATAGGCTTGGGGTGTTCTTTGTTCAACCAGGGTTGTCAGCAATTTATCCCTAAGAGGTTCTCCATTTACTGGGTCATTGACAATGGGCTCAATCAGCTCCAAATACTCCGTTGATAAGGCAAGCAGTGCCCGGGCAGCTTGCTGTCGGGCCAATACTTCGGCTGATTTCGAGGATAAAAGATTAATTAATTGAGCTGCCAATCGGTTTACTTTGTATGTTCCCACAACTTCACAGGCAAAAATCTGCCTTTCTGCCAATTGATTCAGTGTCCCGTCGGCCGTTTGGATTGTTTCATTCGGAATCTGGGGGTGATTAAGAAATTCACTCGCAAGTTCTATTGCCCATTTAACGCCCTCATCAGGTACTTTACCTCCACTTTGAGTAACGCCTTTTTGCATGGACTGGAATGCCTGGTATTGCAGATCAAGATCATCTTCGGTTATCAATTTCAGGATTGCCAGGAGTTTCTTGAGATCAGATGCTGGAAGATACTTTGCCGTATGAGTAGTATACAGAGTTAGCGTTGATGCTGGCTCCTGAAATTTCTCAAGATGTGAAAGTAAGAAGTTAGCAGCGTGCAAATTGTCCACGCCCACCATCACATCTGCTAAGGTTCTTGAATCACTTTCATCCCAGGTGCTATTAGTCACATAGTTCATCACCTTGTCATTTCGCATATGATCTCTCAAACATTGCCTGGTGGCATAATACAAGTGTGTATCTTTATTATCTGTATTTGACCTAACATCCAGGAGCATGCGTAGTTGATGGTTTGAAGGATATTTTGCTAACAACATAATTCCTGCACGCCTAACATGATGTCCACCGTCCTTTACCAGTTTTCTCACGGATTCAAGTTGTTCCCCGGTGATATTTTCCAGCTCAAACATAATCCTCAGAGTATGGACCCTGACACGTTCATCTGAGTGCTGAAGACCTTTTGAGATGAGATCATTGTCGATCTCATCTAGTCTGAATAAAATCCACATGCCGTGGATAACCTGGTCAGTAGTTACATTCTGTCCACGAAGCAATGATCTAACGGGTATTGTTGCCTCTGAGCTAAACCGGTCCACAATCTGATCAGCTACCATCATTCGCATCGTAAGACTCGGATCGTTCAAACCCTCCAATAAGGCGGGTAATTCAAGAACAGTCAAGTCATTTGATCTATGACGATCTTGATTAGGTTCATAACTAATTCGCCAGATCCTCCCTCGTTCATGATCTCTTCCTGGATGGTTCAGGGGCACTTCATAATGACCAATAATGCGGTTGTAAAAATCAGCAATATAGATTGCCCCATCAGGACCCAATTTTACGTCTACCGGCCTGAACCAGGGGTCTTCACTTATAATGAAATCCGATTGCCAGCTGGGTACAGGGGTGGTGCCAATCATTTCTATTGAGCTTCTATACACCCTGCTTTTTACTACATCTCCTAAATAGAAATTTTGTTGATATTCTTCAGGATATTGATCCCCGGTGTAATATTCCAAGCCTGCCAAAGCAGTAGAGCCGTACTCATGAGTCATCATTGAGGGTCCAAAGCCAATACCGGTGGGTATCTTACCAAAGTGTGGATAGTCAGCACCCCTGATTAGCTGATAGATGGGACTTGAATGGCTATCAACTGAGTACATATAACCAAACTCGTCCATGGCATATCCAAATGGATTGACTCTTCCGGTAGTAGTAAACTCCACCCCACTGCCATCTGGCCGGAAACGAAAAGTATTGCCAGATTTCATATTAACAGGAGTGGCATTGTCAGTACCAACTACCTGTGAATTATTGGAAAAGCCATGATCAGCATGGATCCAGCCATCCAAGCCTCTAAAAAAATTATTGATCATGCCGTGGGTATCTTTGTGCTCAAAGCCCTTTAACAGGATATTTCTGTCATCCACTTTATCGTCACCGTCGGAGTCCACCAGGTGATATACATATGGAATACTATAGGCGATTGCTCCATCTACTACCGGTACGATCCCAATGGGTATATTTAACGAATCTGCAAAAATCGTAAACTTGTCAGCCTTACCATCATGGTCAGTATCTTCAAGTATGGATATTCTATCGGTTCCAATACCTAGAGAATCGAAGAATGGATATTCATTGGATTGCGTAACCCACATTCTTCCTTTGGCATCAAAGCCCATATTCATCGGCTTACCAATATCCGGCTCTGAAGCAAACAGTTCAATTTTAAAACCTGGAGGTACTTTAAGCGCTAATTTTTCTTCCTGCGGTGATTTTGCTGAAGTGGTTCTAATATGTTTAGAGAACTGGTCTTCTTTTTCATTCTCCGTCTCCTTAGGTTCAGGTTTTTGGCAACATACCAATAGAAACACCATTATTAATGGTATTGAATAACCTGAAAGCAAAACAATCTTTAACAGTTGTTTCATGAAAAGTTCGTAAGTACGATTATTTTAACCTAAACATCAAACTAACGCCACCATAATAGTGTCGAGGCAGGCCAGGATAGAAATATCGGGGAGGCCTTCCTCCAAACGAGGAGGCATTGACCAGTATCATGGATGCATAAGTCTCATCCCATATATTGTTTATCCCGCCAAATACTTTAAATCCGAATAGTTTTGATAGCTGCTTTTGGTAGCCCATCTTCAAATTCAATAATGAATAGGCATCAGAATAAATGGAATTGTCATCCCGCATAGGCATGGAGGAAACGTACAGAAAATTAATATTACCATAGAATCCGGAAGTATGTGTGAAATCCACTCCCCAGGATAATTTATGCCTGGGAGTACCGGTCAGTTCATTTCCGGAAAAATCGTTTTCCTGGTCCAGGAATTCTTTAAAAAAATAGTCTGCGAATCCATAACTCAACCACAAGTGCAAATCTGAAGCTGATGATTTTTCCAGGGGATCATAGTTAAGGGTAAGATCTATTCCTCTGTGCCGGGTTTTGCCTGCGTTTAATCCAACAAATTGATCATCACCAATACGACGGGCCACTAGCAGGTTATTGATGTACATTGAATACAATGATATGTCATACCTGAGTTTGCTTTTAACCAGTTGGCCTCTGGCGCCAATCTCCAGGTTATAGCCGGTTTCTGGCTGAATTTCCGGATTAATCGCCCCATCCGGAGTCAGTGTTTCGCTTAAAGCTGGTGGCGAGAATCCATGACTGATTTGGCCGTAAACTGTTACCTCCTCAGAAAAATTATGCAATATAGCCACCCGGGGTGACCATTGACCATCGAAAGAGTAGTTCCCTGATTGGTCCCCGTCATCAGGCAGCAGATCACGGTATTTGTACTTAGTTGAATTATAATTAAGTCCCAGTGTAAAAATCGTGCCTGCTGGAAGTGACCAGTTTGCCTCCGTAAAAGCATTGTAATATGAGCGGCGTTCATCGTTATCACTTAAAATGTTACCGGGCAGCCGGTCGTTATTTTCAAATGTCTGCCACTGAAAATTTTCGTTGAAGTATTCTGCTCCAAATACCCATAGCAAAGTGCCCGTTTTTACTTCCGGCCTAAAAGAAAGTTTAAGACGGCTGCCCACAGCACTACTTTCTTCATCCAAAATATTGAATGGTCTGAGCTCGTAAGCGTCTCTTAAGCTACCAAACATACTAGCGCTCAACTCCCATTTTTGAGAAATCTGATGAATTAGATTTGCACCAAAGAGCCCTTTGTCGTACTCCTCAAAACCCATGGTCTTTCCCCAGGTAAAAGCGGCCTGCCTGGGGTTTTCCGCAAACGAAGCACTGTCCAGTGAGGATGGAATAAATGCTTTAAGCCCAATCCAACTACCCCAAAATGTCAGTGTGGTATTTTTCCCGGGATATAACTGATTCAAAATACTGACTGTTTGCCGATCATATTGGTTGTTCTCCCGATAGCTGTCCTGATTAATGGTGCTATAGTTTACCCTGAGATTTAAGGCATCCGTCCCATGCTCAAAACTGTTCACTGTCCTAATCAGGCCATAGGAACCAAATGTAAGATCGCTGGATATTGCAGTGGTATTATATGGGGCTTTAAGTGCCTTCATGTTAATAGTTCCACCTAAACCTGCTCCATAAATTGAAGAGACAGGGCCCTTCAGCACTTCTACCCGTTCAACTAATCCGAGGTCGATATCTTCTATGGTGGTCTCACCATCACCAGTGGTTAATGGTATGTCGTTTAAGTAAGCGCGTATTTTGGTAGTGCTGAAAAGAGAACGTGATCCAATGCCTCTCATGGTTACCCGGTTGGTGTTTAGCGCTCCGGAATGCATATAGAGGCTGGGGATTCGATTTAGAGGGTCTGCAATATTAGTGCCATTGTCACGGTCAATTTCATTTCTGGATATAACTGAAACAGATGCTGGAATGTCCACCAATTGAGTGGCAGTATTTGAAGCCGAAACAATCATATTTGGAAGCTGGTGAGCGGTGGTTGGCATTAAAATTCTCAGGACCGGGCTGTTCTCATTTACCCTTACTATTAATTCTTGATAGCCCAGATGATTTACAAAGATCTCTGGACCATTGGATACAATATCCCAGGTAAAATTCCCCAAATTATCAGTGGTAGTGCCCTTGGTTTTGGTAGAATCCGTTAGATTGGCTCCGGCCAAAGGTTGATTGTTGCTGGCATCAAGTACTTTTCCAGTAACAGATTGCGTATATGCGATCAAGCCGGTCAAAATAAAGACCGTCAGACAAAAAACCCTTTTCAGCACGATACCTAATTTTGTATTACCATCTACTGAGCAGTCCGTATCGCTGCTACTTCATCTGCCGTTACCGCAGGAGCGTCATTGCCAAAGTTACTCCTAACGAATGTTATTACATCGGCAACCTCAATATCACTGAGGAAATTATGTGCAACCATAACACTATTGTATACCTCTCCATTCACTTCAATCTCGCCGGTTAGACCGTTCAGTACTATATCAATCATACGCCCTGCATCACCATTTACATATTCAGTTTGCACTAACGGTGGAAAAGCACTGGGTACTCCCTGTCCGCTGGCCTGATGGCAAACCACACAGTATTGGTCATATACCTTCTTTCCAGCCTCATTGGCAACTACCGGTTCTGACTCAGGTTCGGGTTCCGGTTCCGGCTGAAGCATAGACTTTGGTTGGTGATTTTGATCTTGTGTTTGTTCCTGACCGCCACCACATGCAGCTAAGAGAAAAATGATCAAAACGATTATTGATTGATATTTCATTTTGTGATGTATGTTTTTAATTTATGAGGTTAAATCATTATAGGTAATACGCCATATTTTTCCTTTTAAAGAATCGGTAATATACAAAGATCCATCAGGTCCTTCAGCCAAACCCATTGGTCGATGTTTGGCATCTGTAGGTCCGGCGATGGTTTCCAACTCCGAGAACCCGTCCGCAAATACTTCCCATTCTCCTGTAGGTAATCCATTTCTAAATGGAACAAATGCTACCAAAAACCCTTTTTGTGGCTCAGGTGCCCTATTCCAGGAGCCATGAAAGGCCACAAAGGCTCCGTTTCGATACTTTTCAGGAAACTGGTCCCCGCGGTAAAATAGTAGGTCGTTGGGTGCAAAATGAGCGGGAAAGGCCAATACCGGGTCTTTCTTTTCAGCACATCGATCGGTTTGGACTCCATCTCCTCCGAATTCCGGAGCTAGAACTTTTAGATTTTTTGCCGGATCATAGTAACAGAAAGGCCAGCCAAAATCATCTCCATCGTCTATCTGCAGGAATTCCTCAGCAGGAAGTTCCGCGTTTTGCATATCATCATACATTTCAGGCCAGAACATGCTTAGTTGATCCCTACCGTGCATTACTGCAAACAGTCCATTGGACTGATGGTTCCAATCTAAGGCCACGCAATTTCTTATGCCAGTGCAATATTGATGGCCGTGTTCCTGTTGAGTTTGACCCAGTTGATCCGCGGAAAACCGCCAAATACTTGCCTGCCAGGTTCTTTGCGGACAAGGGTCTTGTCCTTTTGATCCTATGGTTCGGAGCTTCTCCATGCAGGCATTTGAAGGAGCACCTACGTTGACATAGATATGACCGCTATCATCAAATGTAAATGATTTAGCGGCATGTTGCGTTTGCTCAGGGAACCCGGTTATCACAACTTCTGCAGTAGTATCAGGTAACAATGCCCCGCTATTCAGTTTATATCTAAAAACTTCAGTTTTTGAAGATGCATACAAGTACCCGTTATAAATATCCATTCCGGTTCCATTGACGGCACTAAATTTCGCTTGAATATTCACTTTTCCATCCCCGGTGGTATCTCTCAACGCAAGTACACCACTTTCTTTATCAGATCTGATTTTGACATAAATGTCTCCATTATCATTTACCACAATATGCCTGGCATTATTGTAGGTGCTATCCGCCACAATTGTGGCCCTAAATCCTGTGGATAGGTCAAGACCCCCGTCATTTACAAAAAGTGGAACCTGGGTTTCATCTTTACTGCTTTCATCCATGTCAGGGGTACATCCAACAAAGAAGAAAACACTTGCTATAATTGGTACTGCAAACTTCATCATGGTGTTAATAAGTTAGTTAGTGGTTGTCTTTTGGTACATAACTTCCGGATTTACCTACCAGAAAATCCATGTCTGCCCCCTGATCTGCCTGTTGTACATGATCTATGTATAATTTTACATAGCCACGGGCGCTCTCGCCATCGGTCTGACTTAGGGCGGTGCTCCGCCTTGCTAATTCCGACTCATCTACATCCAAATGGAGTTTGCGATTTGGGACATCCAATTCGATCATGTCACCATTTTCAACCAGTGCCAGCGTCCCTCCTATGGCCGACTCCGGACTCACATGCAGCACCACTGTCCCAAATGCAGTACCGCTCATACGCCCATCTGAAATACGCACCATGTCAGTAATACCTTGTTGTAAAATTTTCTTGGGGAGTGGCATATTGCCTACTTCCGCCATTCCAGGATATCCTTTAGGGCCAACATTCTTAAGTACCATTACGCTGTCGGAGTCGATCTCAAGCATGGGATCATCAACCCGGGCATGAAAATCCTTGATATTTTCGAATACCACAGCTTTTCCCTTGTGCACCATCAGTGATTGGGTAGCAGCCGATGGCTTTATTATGGCCCCATTCTTAGCAAGGTTTCCCCTTAATACTGCAATGCCTGCCGCCTCCTGAACAGGCTTTTCCACGGTGGCAATGACATCTCTGTTAAAACACTCTGTTTCAGCCACATTTTCTGCCATACTTTTACCATTGGCTGTCATGACATTAACATGTAACATATTTCTTAACTCATTGATTACCACAGGAAGTCCACCAGCATAATAAAAGTCTTCCATTAAGTATTTTCCAGATGGCAATAGATTTACCAGCAACGGCACCTTGCTGCCCAGTTTGTCAAAATCATCCAGTTCAATCTTAACACCTACTCGTCCAGCTATTGCCGTTAAGTGTATTACCAGATTTGTGGACCCTCCTACTCCAGCGTTAACCACAATAGCATTTTCCACAGCTTCCCGGGTAATAATATCGGAAATCTTAAGATCTTCTTCCACCATCTCCACAATTCTGCGTCCGGCCAATTGAGCAAATACCTTTCTTCTGGAATCGGCTGCTGGTATGGCTGCTCCTCCCGGCAAAGTCATTCCCAGGGCTTCGATCATGCATGCCATAGTAGACGCCGTACCCATGGTCATGCAATGACCCTGGCTCCTTGACATACAGGCCTCGGCCATGGCAAATTGCCGGGGGGACATCTTTCCTGCACGCAGGTCTTCACTAAATTTAAAAACGTGTGTTCCGGATCCAATATCACCGCCTTGATATTTTCCGTTAAGCATGGGACCTCCGGAAACCACAATGGTAGGCAAATTTACGCTGGCAGCACCCATCAAAGCAGAAGGAGTGGTCTTATCACAACCACATAGTAGCACCACCCCATCCAGTGGATTAGCACGAATGGTTTCCTCGGCGTCCATGCTGGCCAAATTACGAAACAACATGGCCGTGGGCCTCATCATGGTCTCTCCCAGGGAAGTTATGGGAAACTCTAATGGAAATCCTCCCGCTTCAAGCACTCCTTTTTTAACGGATTCAGCCAGTTCTCTAAAATGCGCATTACATGGGGTCAGTTCCGACCAGGTATTGCAAATACCAATCACCGGACGGCCATCGAATCCATCGTCAGGAATACCCTGATTACGCATCCACGACCGGTATATAAACCCCATTTTTCCTTCCCGGCCAAACCACTCATGGCTGCGGAGATCTTTCTTTTTCATTGGTTTAATGTCTTATAAATGTAATTACGAACGGCTAATTTAATCCTTTGCTTTAAAATTTCCACAGAACTACAAAATTGTGACGTATTTGGTTTGAAAACAAGTGAATAGGAGGAGTAATTTTGCCATTGAGTTCGTACCTTAAAATTGAAATTGATTTTACTCTATGTCTCACTCTGATACCCTCAAGAACAACCTCAACAATACTTTATTTTCCTGGGCCAAACAAAGCGGGATAGACCCGATCCATGCCAAGCGCGCCGAGGGTGTTTACATTTACGATCATTCAGATAAACGATACCTTGATTTTAGTTCACAATTAATGAACGTAAATATAGGCCATGGGCGGCAGGAAGTACAGAACGCCATAGTCAGGCAAATGGAGCAAGTGAGCTATGTATATCCGGGAATGGTCACTGATGTCAGGGGTGAGCTTGGCAAGAAACTGGCAGAAATCAGTCCTGGTGACTTGAACAGGACCTTTTTCACCCTGGGAGGTGCTGATGCTGTTGATTCTGCCATCAAATTTGCTCGTGTAGTGACCGGCCGCCCCAAGATAGTTACTCTATACCGGTCTTATCACGGAGGTACCTATGGGGCAATATCTGCCGGCGGAGACCCCAGAAAACTCCAGGTGGACCGTGACGGACTCACCAACATGATCCACGTAGAAAACCCTTATTTTTATCGTTGTCCCTGGAAAAGCGAAACCCCAGAGGATTGTGCGCAGAATGCCTTCAATCACATGGCACGGGTGATCAAGTATGAAGGCCCTGAAAATGTGGCGGCCATTTTGATGGAAGGAGAATCCGGCTCTTCAGGTTGTATCAAATACCCCCCTGGTTACTGGAAACTGGTGGCGGACTTTGCCCGGGAACATGGAATACTGGTGATCGACGATGAAGTAATGAGCGGTTTTGGGCGTACTGGAAAGTGGTTTGCTATTGAGCATCATGAAGTGGAGCCAGATATGATGTGCATAGCCAAAGGACTTACCGCGGGATACTTGCCACTTGGAGGTTTGATAGTTAGTGA
Organism: Flammeovirgaceae bacterium; assembly: GCA_003229495.1. Lineage (GTDB taxonomy): Bacteria > Bacteroidota > Bacteroidia > Cytophagales > Cyclobacteriaceae > SZUA-3. The sequence continues at coordinate 458 of QIEB01000141.1, read as the reverse complement.
AAAAATTGCCAAGATATTTGAGAACAGAAATATACCTGCAGGACTCACCTATTCAGCGCATCCGGTCGCTTGTGCGGCTGCGCTGGCGGTGATTAAGATATATGAAGAAGAAAATTTGTTGCAAAGGACCCGGGAGATGGGTGTTTATGTAGAAAAGAAAGTTGTAGAGTTAGCTACCAGGCATCTCTCAATAGGGGATTTCAGAAATACCGGATTACTGGGATGCATTGAACTGGTAAAAAATCGCGAAACCAGGGAACCTGTGACACCATGGAACGCCGAACCAAAGGACATGGAGGTAACCAACAAAATGGCCGCTAAGATCCGGGAGTTGGGGATGTTTACCTTCGTAAGATGGAACTATATTTTTGTGGCTCCTCCGTTGACTATTACCAGAGAGCAGGTGGACGAGGGTATGGAGATAATTTCGCAAGCCATTGCTATTGCAGATGAATATT
>QIEB01000220.1 GCA_003229495.1 Flammeovirgaceae bacterium | reverse complement strand
ATCGTTACCGGAGGCAATTGGTGCCACTGGCATAGTGCTATAACCCACAATACTTCCTTCCACCAACAGGTCTCCATCTGATTCTACTATGCTAAGACTAGTGTTACGTTGATAGTAGTCACGAAGCAATTCCGTAAAACGCTGACTCATGGTGGCAGGTCCTTGACCTGTATCGTTATAGAAATTTAGTACCGTGATGGTTTGGGCGGTGGTGTTGGTTCCGGTAAAAGTATAGACTCCACAGCCGGTAAACCCTGTTAGGACCAGTGTCATTAGCCCCCAAAAAAAGCATCTATTCTCCAATTTGATACTGTTTTATTTTCCTGTATAATGTACGTTCCGAGATGCCCAGATCCTGAGCTGCGTATTTTCTCTTATTATTGTTTTTATGTAAAGCTTTTATTATCAGTTCCTTTTCTTTTTTCTCGATGGAAAGCGAATCATCTGATTCTGTTTCGTGGGTTATGTCCTGAATAATGGCATCTCTATTGGCGGGTTCCCCTTCATTGATTTTTAAGGATCGCTCTGGTTCGTCGACATTATTTAGGATATAAGGAGTTGCCTGCGGGTCTGTTGACAGGTTGGATTCACTGGTTTCCTCCTGAATGCTCTTAAACAGTCCCTGGTGCTTTTGTAACAATTGTTCATCCTGATCACTACTAAGAAGTTGGAAAACCAATTTTTTTAATTCAGCGACATCCTGTTTCATATCGAAGAGAACTTTGTACAAAATATCCCTTTCAGAAACATTGTTTGACCTTTCTTTTCTTTGATAAAGTATTGGCATGTTCCGGTAGTTATCGGGCAGGTACCCACGCAGGGTATCGGCGGAAACAGATCTCTCTAATTCCAATACTGACATCTGTTCCACCAGATTCTTCAGCTGGCGAATATTCCCAGGAAATCGATATTTTAACAGAACAGCTTGGGCATTTGCTGATAGCTGTATAGGCTTCATTCGGTATTTTTCAGAGAAATCCGCTGCGAACTTGCGAAACAAAAGCACAATATCTTCCCCTCGGTCTCTTAATGATGGTACGTTTATGGGAACGGTGTTAAGACGATAATAAAGATCCTCTCTGAATTTCCCATCAATTACTGCTGATTGGGGATCGGTATTGCTGGCAGCTACCACTCTTACATCAGTTTTCAGCACTTTTGAAGAGCCTACTTTAATGAATTCACCGTTTTCGAGGACTCTAAGCAACCTTGCTTGGGTCCCAAGGGGCATTTCAGCAATTTCATCCAGGAAAATTGTGCCCCCATTAGTAACTTCGAAATAGCCTTTCCTAGCTTCATATGCTCCGGTGAAAGATCCTTTTTCATGACCAAATAACTCGGAGTCAATAGTACCTTCCGGAATGGCTCCACAATTGATGGCAATGAGCTTTCCATGCTTACGGGAGCTGAGTTGGTGAATAATTTTTGAAAAGGACTCCTTACCGCTTCCGCTTTCGCCGGTGATAAGTACGGTCATATCTGTGGGAGCTACCTGGGCTGCTACCTCAATGGCATGGTTAAGAGAAGCAGAGTTACCTATTATCCCAAACCTTTGCTTTATGCTTAATATTTCGGAATCCTTCATAACTTATCGGCCTCTCCAAGCAGTGTTGCGGCTGAACAACTGGTGACTAAAATGTTTACATAGGTACCCTTTTGGTGATTGTCCTTTGGAAATACCACTACCTTATTTGCACTGTTTCTTCCTTGCAAAAATTCGTTTGAACGTTTGGAATATCCTTCTACCAGTACCCGGTGAACCTTGTTAAGACTTAATTGGTTGCGTTCCAGTCCATGCTCTTGTTGTTTTGCTATGATCTCCTGAAGCCGACGTTTTTTAGTGCTCAGGTCAATGTCATCCCTATAGTTCTTTGCTGCCAGCGTACCTGGGCGTTCTGAATAGCAGAACATGTAGCAGAAATCATATTTGACCTCATTCATTAATGACAAGGTTTCCAGATGCTCATCCTCAGATTCACTGCAGAAACCAGCGATCATGTCACTAGAGATTCCACAATCGTCTCCCAGGATCTCACGGATAGACGATATTTTCGCCAAATACCAATCTCTGGTATAGGTCCTGTTCATCAGCTTCAAAATACGGGAACTGCCACTTTGGGCTGGCAAGTGGATATAATTACAGATGTTCTGGTACCGTTTTATGGTGTACAACACATCATTCGTGATATCTTTGGGATGGGAGGTGGAAAATCTTATCCTTAATAGGGGATCTATCTTTGCCACCATTTCCAGAAGTTGTGAAAAGGTTACGAAATTTTCGGTCCCGTTCCGTTCGATCTGTGCCCTACCTTTAAGGGTTACTTCAGACGACCATTTATATGAATCCACATTTTGCCCCAGCAGTGTCACTTCCCGGAATCCTTTATGAAACAAATCCGTTGCTTCCTTAACTATGGAATGCGGATCCCGGCTTCTTTCCCTTCCACGGGTAAAGGGTACCACGCAGAACGAACACATGTTATCGCATCCACGCATGATTGAAATTAAAGCAGTTACACCGTTTGAATGCAAACGAACCGGGCTGATATCCGCGTAGGTTTCTTCTCTCGAGAGAAAAGTATTAACTGCTTTTTGCCCATCTTTAACCTCCTGAAGAAGATTAGGGATATCTCTGTAGGCGTCAGGGCCAGCTATCAGATCTACAATTTTCTCCTCTTCCAACAGTTTGGTCTTCAGTCGTTCAGCCATACATCCGAGCACCCCAATGGTTACTTCAGGTTTTTTCTTCTTTATAGCGTTGAACTGCGATAACCGTCGTCTTACAGTTTGTTCGGCTTTATCTCTAATTGAGCAGGTATTGATAAATATGACATCAGCCTCTTCAGCTGTTTGGGTAGTGCCAAAACCCTGTTTTTGCATAATGGAGGTTACAATTTCACTATCTGAGAAGTTCATTTGACACCCATAGCTTTCTATGTACAATTTTTTGGCGTTCATTCTAGGTTCGGAGACATCGTGAAATTGAGCTATATCGCTCTCATTTTCAGAGTCTTGTATAATAAGTTCTATGTCCGTGATTAACTCCTTCATTTGATGTCCCAGGGCAATTCCTAACACACTAATTAAGCAGTAAAGATAACTAAATCCATACAAAAAAATGACAAAATGTCAGTTAAACCAAGCTAAACCAGCAGGAGGTTAAATAGTGATGGATTGTCTTGACTTGGATCATTAGTAACCATAAATTGATCGGACAAACAAGACTTGAATATATGAAAACCGTAATAAAATTATTGTTATCTGCCGTGGCGGTAGTGGTTACAGCTTACGTACTTGACCCTCATGTTCATGTAGAGGGTTTTGGCATAGCCATCCTGGTGGCTGCTGTTTTGTCCCTTTTCAACATTTTTCTTAAACCCATTTTAGTAGTGTTGACCATTCCTGTTACCATAGTTACTCTTGGATTGTTTCTTTGGGTAATCAATGCCGCTCTAATTTTACTGACAGAGCGTATCATAGATGGCTTTCAGGTGGATGGTTTCTGGTGGGCTGTGATATTTAGCTTTATCCTGGCAGTGTTGGTAAGCTTTTTACACAAACTAATACCGGAAAAGAGCAGCGCAGCCTAGTCACTACGACTGGTTCGCTTGGGTTGATAGTAGTACCTGGGTTTAGGGGTTCCTTCTTGTTTCTCCTTAATGATCTTAAATCCTTTCTTAACCGTCGGACGAGTAGCACCGATCCTGATACCCAACTGTATTTCGTGGTTGTTGCGTTCTGGGCTGTAAATTTTGGATCCGGGAAACTCCATGGAATAACTAATAGAAGCAATATCTCGTATACGTAAACCTATTATGGCGGCGGCTCCATATTCTTGCCGGTATATACCGCCAACCCAAAACTGTTTTTTAATATGGGCTATAGCAGCCGCTTCCCACTGATTGCTGGAATCCTTATTGATTCGGTATAAAAGTTGGGGCTGTATCTCCACAGACTCATTGATTGGAATCATATAGCTTGCCGAAAGAAACACCCCTCTGAAAGGGTCAAAATCCAGGCTGCTGAAATTGTTATCATCAGGATTCTCCAGATCAATTTGCTGGTGATCGAACATGCTAGGTAGTGCGAACCCCACCTGCAAGTCTTTCCAGCGATAGGCAAATCCCAGCTGAGCGTCGGCATAAGCCATACTTTCTTCCGCACTCCTAAGCCCAGGTATTCCAGGCGAACCTATACTTTTCAGTTCAATACGGTCCAGTCCGAACCCCCCCGAAATACCAAAGTAAAAGAATTGATCTTCGGTTAATGGAATAACCCTGGCAAATGAAAAATATGCCAAAGACTGTGATGCAGTATCCCATGAGGTATTAAAAAACGAAATACCAAATCCCCCGGAACTGGCAACCGGAGTATTAAAGGTAAAGGAAGTGTTGGTAGGAGCATCGTTGTTACTGAACTGTTGTCTATAATTGACGTACATTATCGCATGGTTCTCACTTCCGGCAAGTGCGGGATTGTAGATATATGGGTTAAGAAAATAGTGATTCTGAAGAGGGATTTGTTGGCTGAACATTGGTAACACCCCTAAAAAAGCACTGAAAACCAAAAAAAATAGTTGCTTTTTCATAAAAATAGTCTACAAAGCTAAGACAATATCCAGTATTTCCCACAGCATTGAACAACTAATCCTGCCGGGTGTGATATTTTTGTACTTTATTGATATTCGATAGTTATATTGCCATGGATGAAAGCAAGAATTCCTTTATTAATCAGGCTTTATTTTCACTGGAATTTCTTAAAAAATATTGCAATCTTAAAAAAGATCGTTACTTCAGGTTGACCGGCATTATAACGGAAACGGTCTGAACTTATTGCCAGGAAAAACGTGTTAGAAAGTACATGCAAACAGATCTAATCAGGTTCCGTTCCAGTGTAGTCTATACCATGACCTTTGTTAGTTTTTTATGGCTGGTTAAGGTTATGGAGGGATTGCTGTCGTTTGACCTGGGGGTTTTAGGGATTCACCCGAGGTCCTTAGCGGGTACAGTGGGGATAATTACCGGCCCCTTGGTACACGGGGACATTCATCACCTGATGTCAAATTCACTACCTCTCATTTTTCTGGGCATGGGAGTATTTTATTTTTACCATAAAATTGCTCTTGAAGTTTTCTTTGGCATATATTTTTTTACCAGCTTTTGGGTTTGGATTGTGGCACGGGATGCCTATCATATCGGGGCTAGTGGAATTGTCTACGGATTGGCCTCATTCCTGCTGTTTAGTGGGTTTTTCAGAAAAGACAGCCGGTCAATTGCTATATCATTGATTGTTATTTTTCTGTATGGTGGGATGGCGTATGGATTGTTTCCGCTAAATGAAGACATTTCCTGGGAATCTCATTTATTGGGTAGCATTGGTGGATTTATAGCTGCATTCTTCTATCGAAATCATGTAGCTGCTACTCAGGAGCACATTATTGAATCGGAGCCATTTTCCACTCCTGCAGAGACCCGCTTTCCATCAATTACCTACCATCACACCTCCGAATATCAAGGGAAAAGATTGCGATATTTTTACAAGAAACAGAGTTTTTCAGACCATGATGACGGAAACGAAAATTTGCCAGGTAAGTAGTCCATCCCATCTTTTTTATGTTATCTTTGCGCTTTACAAAAAATAGAAAGTCGTGAAAAACCTGTCTTTAATGCTTAATGTGGCGTTGCTTGTGGCCGTTCTGGTACTTTATTTTCTACACTTTTCAAGCCAAAATCAAACAGAAGCAACAGATGGACCAATGGTGGTCAACTCGGTGCCTGTAAATATTGCATATATCAACTCCGATACTCTGCTGAAAAATTATGAATTTTCAAAGGTTGCAGCTACACAGCTAGAAAACAAGAAGGACGAATTACAGGCTGAATATGAGAATCGTGCCAGGGGCTTACAGACTGAAATAACAAACTTCCAAAGAAACGCCCAAAACATGACCATAGCCCAAGCCAGGGCGGTGGAGGAGGACCTGACCAAGAAACAGCAAAACTTGCTACGCTATCAGGAATCCCTGACTCAAACCCTAATACAAGAGGAAGCTAAAATAAGCAATGAGTTGTATAATAAAGTCGCTGACTACTTGCGCGACTATGGTCTGGTCAACAACTTTCAATTTGTGCTTACCTACCAAAAAGGTAGTGGTGTGCTTTATGCAAATGACAGCCTAAACATCACTGACGCAATTGTTATAGGGCTCAATGATGCTTACCAGCTTGAAGGCCAGCATGCAGACAGTGTCACAGCGCAGTAGCCGGCGTTTGATGGCATCCGTTGGCTCAAACAAATATGACCCCTTGCGGGCCAGAGGTGTTCATTAGTGCAGTATCATCTTTTATTTTAAGCAATAATCAACTTAATTTGCTTTGACCAGCCTCCATGTTTCAATCATTGATGCGTATAGTGTTATTGTATATACTCTTGCCCCTGGTAGTAATGTTGGTGATCTTCTTTTACTGGGGCAGTAGAGCTAATCTTGAACTAGGGCAATTACATCAGGAAATTTCTTTCATATCTGGCCAGGCCCAAAGTGGTGATACGTTTTCAATTATGACCTACAATCTGGGTTATTTAAGTGGTATGACCAATAATCTTCCATTAAAGCCCTCCAGAAAGCTATTTGAGCATAATCTTGAGGCGGCACAAACGCTCTTAAGCCAACTTAAGCCGGATATCTTGGGATTTCAGGAAATTGATTTTGGTTCTACAAGGTCTTACAATATGAATCAGCTTGATAGTCTTGCCACGGGATATCAGGTAGCCGTCCAATCGGTAAATTGGGATAAAAATTATGTACCCTTTCCGTACTGGCCTCCAGCGGCACATTTTGGAAAGATGCTTTCCGGGCAGGCAATCTTAAGTAAATTTCCGGTGTCCACAAGTGAGAGAATTGTGCTTCCGGGGCCTGAAAAAGCCCCTTTTTATTATCGCGCATTTTACCTGGACCGTTTAATTCAAGTGGCGGAAATATTAATCAATGGAAAGGCAGTGGTGGTGTTGAATGTACATCTGGAAGCGTTTGATGAAGAGACCAGGGAAATTCAAGCCCGGGAAGTACTTAAGGTAGTAGAGCAGTACATCAACAATAGGCCCCTAATTCTGATCGGTGATTTCAATACAAGGCCACCATTTGCCAGAGAGCAATTAAGTGATGAACAAACTATTAATATATTCCTGGCTCATCCGTTGTTGTCTCCTGCACTGGACAGTCAGAGTTACCTCGCCAATGAGAAAGAACACTTCACCTTCGATACCGCCGCACCCTATGAAAAACTTGACTATATTTTTTATACCCATCAAAAAATCCAGCTGGTGAAGGCATCAACGATAAGGGAAGCAGGTGAGATATCCGATCATTTTCCTGTATTTATGGTTTTTACTTTGTTGGAGGAATAAATGTTAGCACACTTTAAGCCATATACTGCACCGGATCAGATAGTTAAACACCGTAAAGGTGAAGTAAAACTAGGTGAGCGTTTCAGGTTTTCGGATATGCCTGGTTTAGAGTCCCTGAAAAGCCATAGGAAAAGAGGGGCAAAGTTTGCGTTGATTGGTGTTCCGGAAAGTGTTGGGATCCTGGCAAACCATGGAGAGGCGGGTGCAGAATTTTCGTGGGAACAATTTATTTTACATTTCGCCAATATGCAAAGCAACCGGTTCCTTGACGGATCCAATATTCTATGTCTAGGACAGGTGGAAACAAAAGACTTACAACAACGTGCGACAGCATTAAATCCGGCAGATAAGCAATATTATACTAAACTACGTTCGATATGTCAGGAACTGGACCAAAGGGTATCGCCGGCCATAGAATTGTTGGGTAGGGCAGGGTTGGTTCCTATCGTAATAGGTGGTGGCCACAACAATGCATATCCAATTCTAAAGGGCATGTTTATGGGCCTGGATTGGTCAGGGGGAATAAGTTGCATAAACTGTGATGCACATGCAGACTTCAGGCCATTGGAGGGGCGTCACAGTGGCAACGGCTTTAGCTATGCTTTTTATAAAGGATACCTTCAGCGATACTACGTGATGGGTTTGAATGAAAATGCCAATAGCGAAACTATGCTAAAAAATATGGATCTGGAGCTTGGCGTAGGTTACGCTTTTCATCGACCTGGTCAAGATCCGGAAGTTTCAAAGGCTGTAAAATTCATAAAAGAAGTGGAAGGGCCGGTTGGGCTGGAGGTTGACCTTGACGTAATATCGTTTATGCCAGCTAGTGCTTATTCGGTAAGTGGTTTCACTTTGGACCAGACCAGAGTATTTATAAAAAGGGCTACGGAAGCATTAAAACCTGTATATCTACATTTGACAGAAGGTCAGATCAGAAACCAATCGAGAGAGGCTCAAATCATTGGCAAAACGTTAGCCATCCTGGTCTCGGATTTTATTAAATCATATCCCCGTTAATAGTGTAATGGCCACCATCAACCGCAACATCTATCAAAGTATTTGGATACCACTGCGACTTGCGTTGATTATGGTGCTTGTTTTTCTAGTACAGACTTACCTACAGGTAGAATTACGTTTCCTGGCCAATGTCCCACGTACCCTGGAAGGATTGGTTGGAATACTCTTTGCACCACTGGTGCATGTAAGCCTCTTCCATCTGCTGTCTAATTTGTTTCCTTTGCTGTGCCTTGGTACGGTGGTATATTGGTTTTACGGACGCGTTGCGTCGGCAGTATTCTTAAGATGTTACTTCGTCCCTCAGGTATTGGTATGGTTGTTTGCAAGGCCTCAATTGCATGTAGGCTCCAGTGGACTAGTGTATGGATTGGCATTTTTCCTAATATTCCTGGGGTTTTTCCGCAAGGACTTTAAATCCTTGTTCGTTTCAATCGTGATCATAGTGTTCTTTGGAGGCTTGTTTTACGGTATATTGCCAAATCACCACGGAATCAGTTGGGAGTCTCATTTGGCAGGAGTAGTGGCGGGAGCAATGAGTGCTTTTGAGTTCAGCAAAAAAAATGCTTAACGCTAAACGCCGAATGTCGAACGCCGGACGCCAAATGTTCGAGATTCGACATTCCCGCTAACGGGTCCAGTACCTTACAAATTCAGTGTCAGCTGATTTACCTGATCCCTGGAATTCTGATTATTTAGATTTGAAATGCCCAATCCCAGGAGTCGGACAGGCCTGGGATCATCTACGGATTCCTGCAATTGACATGCTATGGTTTCTAGTATATCAAAACGGTCGATATAACCATGGTGGGTCTTGCTTCGGGTAATTTGTTTGAAATCGTTGAATTTTACTTTTAAGGTGGCGGTGCGTCCGTATGTTTCATGACCTTCCATCCAGTCCATTATCTTTCTGGCTATTTTCATTAACTCACTTCTCAGGGTCCCAGGGTCTACAATATCTTGTTCGAAGGTGGTTTCTGTACTAATTGATTTACGGATGCGGTTGGGGTTGACCGGACGTTCATCTATACCATGAGCGATTTGATGATAAAATCTACCGTTCTTGCCAAATAACTTCACCAGTTTCTTTTCACTGAAGACCTTTAGGTCTGCACCACTGTGAATTCCCATTTCATGCATCCTACTGGCGGTTACCTTTCCAATCCCATGGAATTTATCTACTTCTAGCGACTCGATAAAGCCTTGTGCCTGATGGGGAAGGACCACGCTCAGTCCGTTGGGTTTACGGTAATCAGAAGCCACTTTAGCCAGGAACTTATTAACAGAGACCCCCGCGCTGGCTGTAAGACTGGTTTCCTGTAAAATATCATTCTTAATTTCGCGTGCTATCCTGGAGGCAGAGTTCAACGAAGTTTTATTTTCGGTCACATCCAGATAGGCTTCATCCAACGAGAGCGGTTCTACCAAATCTGTATACCGAAAAAATATTTCACGGATCTGTTTGGACACCTGCTGGTATACCTGGAATCTGGGCTTCACAAATATCAAATGAGGGCACTTCCGATATGCAATGGCAGAGGGCATTGCTGATCGAACCCCATATTTACGGGCCTGGTAACTGGCGGTCATCACCACACCTCTTTCTTTGCTTCCACCAACGGCAATGGCTTTGTCCATCAACTCCGGAAAATCTCGTTGCTCTACGGATGCATAGAAAGCGTCCATGTCAATGTGGATTATCTTTCTCATTTAAGAAACTGCACTCACTAAGATGAAATTTAGTAAAGACACATCCAATTATTCATAAAATGCAAATAACAAAGAACAAAAAACAAAGAAGTTCCAAATCTCAATTCTCAAGCACCAAACTTAAGCGCTCAGCACCTGGCGCTCTGCACCTGGCTGCTAGCACTCAGCGCTCTGCGCTACCAAACGCTAATATATCCTGCCAACAAATAGAGAAGAGCACTAAGGGCTCCCATTGCCAGGGCATAAGGCAATTGAGTTTTTACATGGGCAATGTGATCACTTGCTGCCGCCATGGAGCTTAATATAGTAGTATCGGAAATTGGTGAACAGTGGTCTCCGAAAACACCCCCGCCCATCACTGCTGCTATGACCATATACATATTTGCATCTAAAGCCTGTGACATGGGTACTGCAATAGACATCATAATTGCAAAAGTGCCCCAACTGGTTCCAGTGGCAAAAGCAATGAAGGCACTGGCTATAAAAATCAACATCGGTATCAATGCCGGAGAAAGCCAATTCCGAGTTGCTTCTGCTACGAATACACCGGTCCCAAGTTCCTGACAAACATTACCAATTGAAAAAGCAAATAATATCAAAAGTGCAATGGGCATCAATCCACCAATTCCTTTAAAGGCAACTTCTACCAACTCACCTAATTTCATTATGCCCTTGAAGCGATACAATGCAGCAGAAGCAACCAGGGCAATAATAACTGAGTAAAGCACTGATGTAGATCCAGATCCATTACCAAGAGCTTCAATTATCCGGGGAATTAATGACTTTTGTACATCTGTGGATCCCCAACCAGTTATTACTAACATCAGAGGCGTCATAAAAACCATAGTAGCGATTGGTAACAGCATATTTATCGCATTGGGAGTGACGCCTTCTTTAGCCTGCATCATGGTGATTTCCGAACTGACTACCGGTTGTGCGTTGTCATCCATAAGTTTTCCTTCTTCTCTGGACCTGATCTCAGCTTTTCTCATGGGACCGAAATCCTTTCCACTGGCTATAATATACGCCACCATGGCAATAGCTAACAAGGGATAAAAGTTGTAAGGAAATGAGTAGACTAAGATCTTAATAGGGTTTTCCAAACCTTGCAATATTAAAAGACCCATGATATATGCACCCCATGCATTTACAGGTATAAGTATACAGGCGGGAGCCGAACTGCTGTCTGCAATGTATGCAAGCTTTTCTCTGGATATGCCTAACTTATCAAAAACTGGTCGATAAAGGGACCCAACGGTAAGCACAGAGATGCTTGATTCAACGAAAATGATCATGCCGGTGAGTCCCGCCAGCCACTGAACCGTTTTGCGGTTGTCCGACTTGTTTTTTTGATCCAGGCTGGTCAACCACTGTTCGACCATAATTACAAATCCTTTAACTCCGCCGGACCTCTGTATGTAGGCAATTAGTGCCCCTACCAAGGCACTGAACATTATGGTCCTGGTATTGCTGTCATCTTTAAATACATCCACCAGAGCTTGAATGGTAGCAGTTGTGCCCAGCAATACATTGCCTCCGCTTAGGATAACCCAACCTAGCCAGATTCCAAAGATCAGTGCAAGAAACACTTGTTTGGTGCGAATGGCCAGGAATATAGCTAAGACCGGAGGTAGGAGCGACCAAATTCCATAATGTTCCATATTTATTGGAGCATCTTATCCTGATATTACGATAGCTTGTTAAAAGTCTCCAACCAGGCATCTTTCATCAGGAAAGCCCCTGCTATGGAAGGATGCACACCGTCAGGACACCAGTGACTGGCGGGCGCTTGTTTGAGGGCTTCGTCAAACACTTGTTGAAAAGGTATGAAGGAAGCATTGAAATCTGTGGCAATCTCTTTTACCATACGCTGATAGGGAGTGAAGCCATCCTTCCATTCGGAGGTGATCGCTTGCCCTCCGGTAACCGCGAACGGTTCTCCTAATAATACCTTTATACCAGGAACTTCATCCTGAGTTCGTTTCAAAAGGGCTCTAAGGTCACTATTGAAGGTATCCGGGGTTCCATCATAGCCTGACCTCAACGTATGCCAGAAGTCATTTACCCCAATGAGAATACTGAGCACCTGAGGTTGAATTTGGATACAGTCTTCTTCCCACCGGGCGGCTAATTGATACACTTTGTTGCCACTAATCCCACGATTATAGCATTTTATTTGGTCCGCAGGATGGTGTGCCAGTAATTCGGCCACAATTTGATAGACATAGCTGGTGCCCATGCCACGGGTATTATTTGCATAATACCTGGAACGGTCCCTTCCTGCATCGGTAATACTGTCTCCCTGAAATAGAATAGTGGTACCTTTGGGTAAAATTGATTTATGGGAAACAACGTCAGCCTGTAAAGCTTGAGTTACACCAAATAATCCCAATGGGGTTAAGGCTGTAAACTTTAGAAACTGGCGACGCTTTTGATCTGGTTTGGTTAACTTCATAATGCAATTTAAATTGAGTCTGCGATCTCAATATCGCAAGAATTATTTCAATAAATATCAATCTTGAAAAACTATCTGTTAATCTCTATTTTTCTTTATTCCGGAGCCTATGCACAAAACATGGAAAACCTGGAAACATTCTCAGGAAAGACCCTTCAACTCTCCTATGAAACAGAAGCAGACATTCTTTCGGACTTTCTATCATCGGCTAATATTTACAGGTATGCAAAACCCGGTGAAATCCTTGAAAATTCATTGGAAAGAAGAAAACTTGAACTATCAGATGGAAGGTTTGGGAAAGCGCTCCATATAAAACATGGATGGTCTGTGGCCAAGGGAACAAACAATGAATCAGGCATTGATTTAGATCTTACAGTGGCAACCATGTGGGGAGATTGGCACACAAAGCCTCATTATTGGGGGGCTGGCAAATTTTCCGGCGATAGGGGTACTATTGCATTTTGGGTAAAAACCGCTGCTTTAAACCCTGGCATCGTTTTTATTCAAGGTAGTATTTCATGGGGTAGAAAGGAAAGAGATTTGCTTAGAATAGATTTGAATGAAGAGGGTAAACTCAGTGCTTCGATAAGGGATATTTACTATCAATATCATCAAATCGAGTCTGGAGAACCTGTGTGGAAAAATAATGAGTGGCAGCACATAGCAGTGGTATATGATAAAGCATACGGACTTAAACTTTATCATAACAACTACCTCATCGCATCCAACTGGGGCAATGATGCTTGGTGGCAGGCACCGTTGCCAGGTCTTTTTTCACCTTTTTTACCAGAATCTCACTACGATGAAATCACTTTTTACGATTATCCATTGAATGCAGATGAAATCTCTTCGCTCTACATTTCAAATTCAGTGCCTCAGAATGAGCAGCGAAATCAGGTTCTAGATGATGATGGAGGAAGTGAGCGACTGCTTTCTGGTTATGGTGATATGGATAATCTGGAGCTACCTATTCTAACTGCTGGTGAAGGTGTGTTGTCAATGAAGCAAACGGAAATAGCCGATTGTCATGATGAAAAGATTCCCGCCTGGTGGGTTATGGATGGTAGATATGAGCTGGCCTGGCCCCATCCCTATTTACTGTTTACTTTCATTCTTGGCGATGTAGATTTTCACGGAGATAAGCTTGATATTGAATTTAAGGAAGGAGCGACAGCAAATTACCTTTCGCTGGAAGGCGTGCTGGATGATATTAAGGTGATTTCCGGAGAAAAGGAAAGATTTGATGCCAATAATCAAATCATCGACTTAAAAGATTATCCCAATTTTTACTACTCCACCAAGCTCGATATGGGAAACAACAATTCGCTTCATTTCCCTTTGGTAAATGGATATGGTACCCCTCCTGGTCTGGTTGACAAGGGCAGTCTCAATTTTCCATTGAGTGGGGAAATCAGATTGCACGAGGTTCAACTTTGGAATGTTACTACCAAAAAAGAAGCACCTGAGGCAGATATTAAGTGGCTACTACCTTTCCAGAAAGATATCACAATCTTGGATGGACGCTACCATGATGCCTTAGTAAAGCTGAAGGGTGCCCAAAACAGGACCTTATTTACCAGCTCAAATACCTCAAGTGCAATTGATTCAGACCTGGTTGAATTATCACCACTACAATCGTTTCATTTCATCAGCCCTGACTTGAATCCCGATGTGGCAATTGACAAAATTTTGATAAAATTTTCGGTTATCCCTGAAATAAAATCAGATGTATTGTGGGTTAAATTGAGAGACCCTGCCAATCCATCAAGAATATGGGCCCAGACGGTGATTCGTGTCGAATTCAACAACCTCCACAAACCTCAGGAGATAGCCATTGAATTAGATCCAATAGACATCATGCTTGCCAGCGAAGATAGAATATGGGTGGAACTCATGTTTGCCAATAAAGAACAAATAAATGCAAGTATGGCCCCGGAAATCCAGCTGTTATTGAGCAAAGACAAAGAAAAATCCCTTTCCGATTATGCTTTCCATGAAATGATTCCTGCAAGAATGCAGTATATGAAGCAATATAACTATCAGCCATGGCTATTTAATGGTGAACGGAGGATTGAAAACGGGTGGTCCAATTTTGGGGGACCATATGATATGTGGTATCCACCAGATGCCGTTTTAAGACATGACCCTGCTAATGAAATTGCCGGTATTTACCGGAGAATCACCGGAGAAAGAGCATATATCTATGGAGGGGGCTTTAAGTCATTCTTTAATCAATATGAGCAGGTGGCAATATCAGATAACATACCGGCTAATGCGCCCTCGTGGGCAGTTTGGGAAAGGGAAATGTACAAGAAACAGTTGCGAACGATTAAATGGATATGGATCGCCGGTATGCAGCGGGAGGATGGATTCTTTTGGGGTGGTTGCAATGACGATACTTTTATTCCCCTTGGTTATGCCGGCATACCGCTTATGGGTGATGAAACTTCCAAGAACTCTTTCTTAAAACTCTATGACGGACTTGAAAAAATTGGAATTTACAAAGATGGTTATTGTGATATCTGGCCTATTGACTATATGCATGTTACAGATTTTATTACCAGCAGGGGACTTTTATTTCCTTATGCCCTAGGTGACCCGCATGTATTTGAAAGAGAACTGAAAACGGCTAAGGTATATAGAGATATAATGGAAAATAATAATGCCGA
>QIEB01000373.1 GCA_003229495.1 Flammeovirgaceae bacterium | reverse complement strand
GTGACTGTTACCGTTAAGAAAACAGATATTGACCGGCGGACCATAGATCTTCAGATGGTATGACAGATAACGTTCGTAGACTTTTGGACCTTATCAATGAGGACATACGAAGTATGGACCTTGAAATGGAACCGTCGGAATTATACGAACCTATCCGATACATTCTGAATTTGGGTGGAAAAAGACTTAGACCCTTGCTGGCACTACTCTCTTATAGTTTGTTTCAAACGGATCCTGAAAGAATTGTTGGCATTGCCACGGGTATTGAAGTATTTCACAACTTTACCTTGATGCATGATGATATAATGGACGAAGCTCCTTTGCGACGCGGTAAACCAACCGTGCATAATAAATGGAGCGAAGGCATCGGAATTCTTAGTGGTGATGTGATGTTAGTCAAAGCCTATGAACGCCTGGAACAAGTGGACGACAATAAGGTGATTCAGGTATTGCAGGCGTTTAATTCTTGTGCTTCAGAAGTCTGTGAGGGACAACAGGTAGATATGAACTTTGAGCAAATGGAACAAGTTAGTGAAGAGGCTTACCTTGAAATGATCAGACAAAAAACCGCAGTACTGCTAGGATTTAGTATGGAATTAGGGGCTATTTTGGCTGACGCCCCTGAGAACCATCAAAACTTGCTTAAAAAATTCGGAGTAAACATTGGACTGGGATTCCAGCTTAAAGATGATCTGCTGGATGTATATGGCGACCAGTCCAAGTTTGGCAAACAAGTGGGTGGAGATATTATTTCCAACAAGAAAACATACCTGCTTACCAAGGCGCTTGAACTGGCCGTCGGAGGGCTCGATCAGGATTTGAGGCAATGGTTGGCCATGAATGACTTTATTAAAGAAGAAAAAGTAAAAGCGGTAACTGACATCTATGACCAACTGGGAGTAAAAAGTCAAACCGAAACCAAGATCAATCAGTACTTTCTGTCCGCCTATGAAGCTTTAGACCAACTACAGCAAGACCAGCGACTTGCAGAACTTCGATCCTACGCAGACTATTTAACCCATCGAGATAGATGAACCTGAGCGCCACCACCTGGATCCTGATCGTCACCATTGCCGCCAGTTTTTATGCCTGGAACCGACAGGATATTTACCAAAAGTGGTTGCTGAATCCCTATCAAGTCAAGCATTCCAAACAATATTGGAGATTTATCACCTCTGGTTTTGTACATCTTAACTATACGCATTTGTTTTTCAACATGTTTGCTCTATACTTTTTTGGGCAACATGTAGCCTACTATTTCGGCACCCTGGGAAATCAGCTATTGGTTATTTTATATCTGTCAGGTATTGTGATCTCTGACATTCCTACTTATCTCAAGTACAAAGATGTCCCTAATTACAATTCACTGGGGGCTTCAGGTGGGGTGGCAGCGGTATTGTTTAGCAGTATTATGTTCGAGCCGCTGAATCCGATTTATATTATGTTTATACCTATTGGGATTCCAGGTTTTGTATTGGGAACCCTATATTTGATCTATTCTTACTATCAGGGAAAACAGATGTCGGATAATATCAATCACGATGCTCATTTATATGGAGCTATTTTTGGACTGGTATTTACGGTATTGCTCCGTCCTGGCGTAATTGTTTCTTTTGTGCAGCAGATTAAAGATTGGAGTCTGTGAATATTTTGTATTCTTTAGGAATATACTAAATTTGTCTCAGTTACAAATCGCCAAAACAATCATAAGTCATGGAATTATTAGAAGGTGGAGCAGTCGCTTTTATATGGATCGTGATAATACTTTTAGCAGCGGCAATCGGTTTGAGTACTACAGATATCCTAAAGCTTAAGAAGAAAGAAGAGGATCGCTAAACTACGCTTCCACCGGAGCTACCGAAACGAATGACCGGTTATTACGTCCTTTTCTAAAAACCACGGTGCCATCAGTCAATGCAAATAAGGTATGATCGCGCCCCAGGCCTACGTTATTCCCAGGATGATGCACAGTTCCTCTTTGCCTGACAATAATATTGCCAGCGATCGCCCGTTGACCACCGAAAATTTTTACTCCCAATCGTTTACTGTGAGATTCCCTTCCGTTTCTTGAACTACCAGCTCCTTTCTTATGTGCCATGGCTATTTACCTGTAATTTTTTCAATTTTGACTTTAGTGAAATCTTGACGGTGACCATTCATCTTTTTATAGCCCTTTCTTTTTTTCTTCTTGAAAACAAGGACTTTATCACCTCTGACGTGCTCCAGTATTTTTGCTGAAACCTTGGCGCCCCTTACTTTCGGAGCGCCTACTTTGACCTTTCCATCGTTATCAACTAACAGGACTTGGTCAAATGTCACGGAAGCGCCGGATTCACCTTCCATTTTGGGAATGAAGATGTCCTGGTCTTGGGTTACTTTGAACTGCTTTCCGGCTATGTCAACTATTGCGTACATGCTTGTATAACTACATTTTGAAAATGGACTGCAAATATAACTCATTTATTATTACTAACAAACCAATATCATAGCATACAAAGTGAGTTGAAAAAATTTCATTTATTTTTGTCTGCTCGCATTATCAAGTTTTGGTTGTATTTAATCCTTGCAATGTTTTAGTGCACAAAAAGTTATCACCAGAGATCATTTCCCCAAATCAATTTGACAGTTGTTTAAGGATTAAAATGGTCTTTGATTTTACCTTTCGATTTTGCAATATTGTAAGCGATCGCGTCAGTTATTTTTAGTCCTTTCACCTGATGCAATCAATCGAATTTTTATGTGGGAATTTTAGACTATTTAAAAGTCCACCCTGCTATTTTTTGTTCTTTTTGGATTAGATTGTTTAAACATTAAAACTATCGACGAATGAGTGATATTGCCGGGCGTGATGAGCCGCTATTGCAGGAAAATAAAAACCGATTCGTTCTTTTCCCCATACAACATGACGACATATGGCAGTTCTATAAGAAAGCGGAAGCCAGCTTTTGGACTGCGGAAGAGATCGACTTAGGCCAGGACCTTACTGACTGGGAAAAGATGAATGATGGAGAACGTCACTTTATTACTCATGTATTGGCATTTTTTGCTGCCAGCGACGGTATTGTTAATGAGAATTTAGCGGAACACTTTGTTGCAGAGGTGCAGTATACAGAAGCCAAGTTTTTCTATGGTTTTCAAATTGCTATTGAAAATATACACTCTGAAACCTATTCGTTACTAATCGACACCTATGTAAAGGACGGACAGGAGAAAGACCGGCTTTTCAATGCCATGGATACCATGGATTGTGTAAAGAAAAAAGCTGAATGGGCATTGAGATGGATCGACGAGGGGAATTTCCCGGAGCGTCTGATTGCTTTTGCGGCAGTAGAAGGTATTTTCTTTTCAGGTAGCTTCTGTTCTATTTTCTGGTTGAAGAAAAGAGGATTGATGCCAGGTTTGAGCTTTTCCAATGAATTGATCTCCAGGGATGAAGGATTGCACTGCGATTTTGCCTGCCATCTTTATACCAAGCATATAGTGAATAAACTGCCCAATGAAACTGTCATTGAAATTATCAAAGATGCAGTGGCTATTGAAAAAGAATTTGTTACTGATTCCCTGCCGGTCAACCTTATTGGTATGAATTCAGAACTTATGTGCCAATACATTGAATTTGTAGCGGATCGACTACTTTATGAACTGATCGGACAAAAAATATACAACTCCACCAACCCATTTGACTTTATGGAAATGATATCCCTTCAGGGGAAAACCAATTTCTTTGAAAAGCGTGTGGCAGAATACCAGAAAGCAGGAGTGATGAAGCATGCTGCTGGCCGGACAGGCGGGGAAGAAAGTACTGCTCCTAAATTTTCTTTGGACGAGGATTTTTAGTATACTTAGATAATCAACCTCCAGTACACCAGTTACTTAAACCAAAACTTAAAACGCTCTAAATTAACTTTAAACGAATGCTAGTTGTAAAAAGAGACGGACGTAGGGAATCTGTGAAATTCGATAAGATTACATCACGAATTGAAAAGCTCTGTTATGGGCTTGACAGAAATTATGTAGAGCCTGTAGATATTGCTAAAAAAGTTATCTCTGGAATTTATGACGGTGTTACCACGGTGGAACTTGACAATCTGGCCGCTGAAACTGCCGCCTCTCTAACTACTAAGCACCCGGACTTTGCCAAACTAGCAGCAAGGATCGCGATCTCTAGTCTGCATAAAGTCACCAGTAAGTCTTTCTCCAACACTATGAAAAGGCTCTACACCTATATAGATCCCAAAACCGGCGAGAATGCACCACTGGTATCAAAAGAGACTTATGGCATTATCAAAAAGAATGCCGCGTTGCTGGACTCCAATATTATTTATGATCGGGATTTCAGTTACGATTATTTTGGTTTTAAGACCTTGGAGCGTTCGTATTTAATGAAAATAGAGGGAAATATAGTTGAACGCCCACAACATATGTTAATGAGAGTTGCCGTAGGTATTCATGGTGAGGATATCCAGGCGGCTATTGAGACTTATAACCTGCTTTCTGAGAAATGGTTTACCCATGCAACTCCTACCCTTTTTAACGCGGGCACCCCCAAACCTCAATTATCATCCTGTTTTCTGTTGACCATGAAAGACGACAGTATTGACGGGATTTACGACACTTTAAAGCAATGCGCAAAAATTTCACAATCTGCAGGAGGTATTGGATTAAGCGCTCACCACATTCGGGCAAAAGGCTCCTATATTAAAGGTACGGGAGGAACATCCAATGGTATTGTTCCTATGCTGAGGAACTTTGATATGACCGCCCGCTATGTGGACCAGGGTGGAGGAAAAAGAAAAGGCAGTTTTGCCATTTATTTGGAGCCCTGGCATGCGGACGTATTCGAGTTCCTGGAATTAAAGAAAAACCATGGGAAAGAAGAACTTCGGGCCCGTGACCTTTTCTATGCACTTTGGGTGCCGGATCTATTCATGAAACGGGTTGAACAAAATGAAAACTGGTCCTTATTTTGCCCCAATGAAACACCCGGTCTTTCAGAATGCTACGGCGAAGAATTTGAAAGGCTGTATGAAAAATATGAAAAGGAAGGACGTTATCGCAAACAGATAAAAGCGCAAGATCTGTGGTTTGAAATATTAGAGTCTCAGATCGAAACCGGTACACCATATATACTTTATAAGGATGCCGCCAATAAAAAGTCCAATCAAAAGAACCTGGGTATCATAAAATCCAGTAATCTGTGTACTGAGATCATAGAGTACACCTCTCCCGATGAAGTGGCTGTTTGTAACCTGGCTTCCATTGCTTTGCCTAAGTTTGTAACTGAAGATGGCACTTTTGATCATCAAACGTTATATGATATAACCTATGTAGTTACCAGGAACCTGAATAAGGTAATCGACATTAACTACTACCCTGTTGAGGAAGCAAAACGATCTAATTTTCGGCATCGCCCCATCGGAATTGGTGTTCAGGGGTTGGCAGATACCTTTATCAAATTGCATATGCCATTTGACTCGGATGAGGCCAAAGGCTTGAATATAGACATCTTTGAAACCCTCTATTTTGCCGCTATGACCGCTTCAAAGGACTTGGCCAAAACGGATGGCCCATACCAAACCTTTAAGGGATCTCCGGTGTCCAAAGGCATCTTCCAGTTCGATATGTGGGGCGTTACTCCAAAATCAGGCCGTTGGGATTGGGACAGCCTTAAAAAAGAGGTGAAGAAACACGGAGTAAGGAATTCATTGTTGCTTGCTCCCATGCCAACAGCTTCCACTTCTCAAATTCTTGGTAATAATGAATGTTTCGAACCTTACACTTCAAATATATATACCAGGCGAACCCTCAGTGGGGAGTTTATTGTGGTAAATAAACATTTAATGAGAGACCTCATAGAACTAGGCCTATGGAATGATGGCATGAAGAACCGCTTGATTGATGCTAATGGTTCGGTTCAGAATATCTCTGAGATCTCTCAAAGCGTGAAGGGCCTCTATAAAACAGTATGGGAGATCTCACAAAAAGTGATCATTGAGATGGCTGCAGACCGCGGCGCATATATATGCCAAAGTCAAAGTATGAACATTCACATTCAAGACCCGAACTTTGGAAAGATGACTTCAATGCATTTTTATGCCTGGAAAAAAGGCCTAAAAACGGGAATGTATTATCTGAGGTCCAAAGCGGCTACCGATGCAATCAAATTTACCATCGACAAAGATGCCCTGAAAAAACCCGAAGTTCAGGACAACACCCCAACAGAACAAATGTCGATGGTGCAAAAGCAGTCAGATATGCAATGTTCGCTGGATGATCCGGACGAATGCATCGCCTGCGGTAGTTAAAAGTGCCCCCGGAAATTCCGATATTAAACATGTGATGCTTCCGGAACGGTGTCCGGGACATAATCAAGTGGCCCCGGATTTATTCCAGGGCCTTCCGCAAAAGAACCCTGCAGCGAACACTACAGGGTTCTTAAATCAGGGAACAACTGATCAACGGGTTATTAGTTATAAGACGCCCGAATTGTAAAAATGGTTGGCACGCCTTCAGAAGTTTTTTTGTTTTTAATTCCCGCATACTATTTCTCGTCTAAAGAACTTACAAAAGTTTCCAGTCTGTCAAAAACACCACCCCAGCCATTCATAATACCCATTTTCTCTTGTTGTTTACAATATTCTTCTGTTGGATGAACAACGTTAAAAGTAAAATTGGTTTTATCTCCATTTTCCTCAAATAGCGCTTGTATTTCTACTCCTTCGGTCATTGGCTTGAAGTTTGCGGATGAAAATATTCTTTCAAGCTCCACGATTTCTGAATATACACCATCAGAAATGAACTCATTCCCGTCTGGCATTTCCATGGTATATTTCCATTTGCCCCCGACTCTAAAGTCATGTTCGATTACTTTGGTATTCATTCCTTTTGGTCCCCACCATAGAGCAATGTGTTCAGGTTGGGTCCAGGCCTCCCACACTAATTTTATAGGTGCATTAAAGGTTCTTTTTAAGGTTACCGTTCGATTGTTAGTTTCATTCACTTCATTCATTTTTTATATTTTTAGATTGTAATTTGATTAAATAATCTTCGAAAGAATCCAGTCTTTGGTCCCAAAGTCTTCGATACTGTTCTATCCATAAGAAAGCAGGGATAAGGGTTCTTGGTTGAATTTGGCAGAATCTTTCTCTTCCCTGCTTATTAATAACTATTATTCCGCACTCTTTTAAAATTTTTAAATGTTTTGAAATTGCAGGGCGGCTAACATCAAATTTTTCGGCTACTGAATTAACGGTAAGCGTTTCATTTGCCAATAACTCTATAATGTCTCTTCTAACCGGATCGGCTATTGCTTGAAAAACATCTCTTCTCATTTTAAACTTGTAACTAATCGGTTACAAGTTTATGCGTAATTATTCGGTTACGCAAATTATTGGAGAGTTTTTTAATCATTTTGTAGAATACTCAATCATTAGCCCGGTTTATCCAGCCACTTGTATCCTACTATTGGGAGAATAATGAAATTAGTCATTTGCAACATTTCTACCAACACTTGAACGATATGTTACATCATTAAACTAGTGTAGTTTCTACCTTAGTTATTATGAGAATAAAGAGATTGTTAATATTTATTGTTCTATGTGGCTGTACAACTGTGAAACCTATAGCTGATAAAACTATAACGCAGGATAACCTTAGCATTCACTTAAAAAGTAATGATGTCATTAGGGTTGATAAAAAAGATGGTGAAAAAAAGAAGTTAGTACTCGACTCTCTTGAAGAAACCTATTTGATAGGTCATAATTATGAAGGAGATGTAATGATAATCCCGTACTCACTAATTGATGAAATACGAGTTCACCAATTTAGCACAGGAAAATCTATTGCATTGGGTCTTGGTTCATCTATGGTAATTTATTTAATTGTGAATGGTATTATCAATAGTAGTGGGGGTGGTGGATGGTACGGGAGTATTCATTAAACTGTGAAGGCTTCCCCAGGTCAAATATCTGCTTTATCTGTTTATCTTGGGATGGTAATAGGTTTTAAGTATATCTCCTGATATTGTACGCTCATCATGATGACCAGCAGAAATTACCGGGGCACTTATCCCTTCGCCAAATTCTTTGGTGGCGGTAAACACCCTTGCTTCATCCCAATAGTTCTCCACTATCAAACTATCCAATAGTTTTCCTCCTCCCTCCACCATCACACTTTGAATACCTCGTTTAAAAAGATCATCCAAAATGAAATCCAAAAATCCCTGTCTGGGCGCTTTTATAAACTTCAAATTGGCTTCATCCTTATTTCTGACATGGTTATAGCACAAAGTAAGCACAGAGCCATCGAACAGTTTCAAACCATTGCTTAGCGCCAGATTTGGGTCCAATACCACGCGTACGGGGTTCTTGCCTTCCCATTGCCTTACTGTCAACTGCGGATCGTCATATTGGGCGGTGTTTCTCCCAACCAAAACAGCGTCCTCCTGGGCCCGGTATTGATGCACCAATTGCCGGGAGCATTCATTGCTGATCCATTTGGAATCAAAATCAGCCCGGGCAATGAATCCATCGGCGGTTTGGGCCCACTTTAAAATAATATAGGGCCTGTGGCGCCGGTGGTAAATAAAAAACCTCCGGTTCAAAAATGCTCCCTGTTCCTCTTGTACTCCCTCTATTACCTCAATACCCGATTTACGCAATTGTTCGATGCCTTTGCCTGCTACCAGCGGGTTGGGATCTATGTTGGCTATTACTACTTTTTTGATTCCTGATGCAATAATTAAATCAGTACACGGCGGGGTCTGGCCATAGTGGGCACAAGGCTCCAGGTTAACAATTAGAGTGCACTCACGCAGTAGGTCTGAGTCACTCACGGAATCAATCGCATTAACTTCTGCATGTGGTCCTCCGTATTTCTGGTGCCAGCCCTCCCCCACTATCTTGTGGTGGTGCACTATTACACAACCAACCATGGGGTTTGGGCTTACCCTGCCAAGCCCCAGGCCAGCCAGGTCCATGGCTCGCTGCATATATTTCGAATGGTCGTTCAATGATGTAATTTCCAACATAAAGATATATTTTTATACGATTTATGCCTGGAATATATAGAACGTCAACGCTCTGAGATCTGAGATTCTGAGATCTGAGATTTGAGATCATAGATTAAACAGCATGCGGGTTACTACCACCAATATTTTACGTAAAAAATTTTCAAGCAATCTTGGTTCAATATATGAGCCCAGGGAGGCCGGCAAAATCGCCTCCATAGTGATTGAGCATCTTTTTGGTATTCCCGGGACCTCACAGCTTTTACATAAAGAAATAAATATCTCAACGGAGCAAGAACTAACTATAAACAAAATTTTTAACCGGTTGTTAAAGCATGAACCTATTCAATATGTCCTCGGCTATACTGAATTTTACGGACACCAGTTTCAAACAGATGCCAGGGCGTTAATTCCCAGACCAGAAACTGAAGAACTGGTCCACTATATGCTCACTCTTGGGGTTTCCCATAATAGTAGAATTCTTGATATTGGTACCGGGACGGGTTGCATTGGCATAACCCTGGCCCTGGAGGCCGGTTGTAAAGTCTTTGCCGTAGACGTCGATACCGATGCGCTGGCGCTGGCCCGGGAAAATGCCGCTTCATTGGGTGCAGAAATTGAATTTATCCAGGCCGATATGCTCACCACCCAGCTAAATATCAGCAGTCTCGACATTATCGTGAGCAATCCACCATATGTTCCTGAACCCAGTAAAGCATCCATGGACACCAGGGTGATAGATTTCGAGCCGCCACAGGCCCTGTTCGTATCGGAGCAAAATCCACTGATCTTTTACCAGAGGATAGCAAACCTGGCTGCTGAATATCTGGCGCCGGGCGGACAGGTGTTCCTGGAAATTTTCCATCTTTCCGGCCCGGCAGTGATGTCTCTGTTCCAGGGGCCTCAATGGTCTCAGGTATTAATAAAAAAAGACCTTCAGGGGAAAGACCGTATGGTCAAAGCCGTCCTAAAATCAAGTGACTAGAAATTGAGCCTTAAGGTGGCAAAAAAGTGTCTTGGTGCCTGTACCAGGTAACCAGGTCCATCGATCAGTCCATCAAAGTCCACATCGACCGGAGCCCCATTGGTAAAATACAGTTCATCAAACAAGTTATTGAGCCTCAGGTCCAATTGATATGATTTCCAATTCACCGCAACATGAGCATTGGCCACAAAGAAGTCCGGCATCATCAGGTTTCTCTGGTTGGTCAGTTCCAGGAATGAATCACTCACGTAGCGGCCTGACAGCCCTAAAGTCAGGTATTTGCCCAGCTGATAGTCCCCGCGTAGATTAATAAGCCACTCGGGAGTTAATATGTGCTCAACATCTTCAAATATCTCGGAAGAACCACCTGGAGCAAATGTCTTTACTTTACTCTTCATATAAGTAGTTTGCCCCTGAAACTTCAGTTTATTTACTGGTGTCCAACTCCAATCCATTTCCACACCCGTTCGGTAGCTATCGGGGATATTCTGCCTCAATTGCACGAATCCTTCGGTGATAAACTCACCGGTTGGTGCGATCTCATCTTTGAAATCCATGTAGAATAAGTTTGCAAGTGCCTGGAATTTGCCAATGACAAGATCGACTCCCAATTCCAGGTCTGTCACATACTCTGCTTTCACAGCATCAACGTCCAGTACCACATCGAGGTTGAAAGCACTGATCACTGTGGAACCCAGAATGTCTGCTCTGGTGGGTTCTCGTCCACTGTACCCCAATGACAAAAAGAAACTTGTGGCGGCGCCTGCCTGATAACGCAAGCCCATTTTGGGATTTAAAAAAGTCCAGTTACGGTTCGGGACCACTAGTTCATCGGCAGGTACGCCCTGACCCTCCAAATATGCCAGATCCGGCTCAAACTCAAGGGCAACCATTCGCACCTGAAGGTCCCCGTAAACACTCCAGGGTCCCCAACTCTTGCTGGCCTTACCAAAAATACTCACTTCATTTTTGTTGGTGCGATCACTGTAATAGGGATTGTTCTTGTCCGGCAGGAACCCTTCTTCATTCTTGCGTTTGAAAATATATCCGTGCAATCCTGCATCCAACTGCCAGCCTGAAGCGGTTTCTCCGCTCACAGAGGTCATCAATCCGTAATGATCATTATAGAGTGGAAAATTGAGCTGGACAATGTTGCCACTTCCATCATCGAACCCAAACGGAAAATCCCCTCCGGCGCTGCCGTAGTATAATGAGGAGGTAATACTCCATTGTGATTTGAACCAGTGGGTATGTTGTAGCTGGACCACATTTTGTGCAAAATCGTCCTCATCTCCCGGATCCAAATAATTGGTTCTCGGTTCATCCAGAATGTCATCGATAAAAATGGGAAGGTATGCCAACTGGTTACGATTTTGTCCTTTAAGCAGGTTAATCTTTAACAGGTCTTTCTTGCCAAAATACCCCGCAGAAAAGAAAAGCGACTGCCCATTGCTGCCTGAATGGAATTTATACCCATCAGAATAAGACTTGGTGTAACGCGCACTGAAGGCAAATTTATCTTGGATTAGCCCGCTGGAAATAGCGGCGCTGGCACGAAATGATCCGAATGACCCTCCGGTAAGCTGAAAACTACCACTGGGCTCCGGTCTATTCAATCTGGTTGATTCATAGTTGATGGACCCTGCGTAAGAGGCGGTACCATTGGTGCTGGACCCTACCCCTCGTTGGACCTGCACCGACTCAATGTTGTTAGTAAAATCAGGAAAATTCGAAAAGAAAACCCCCTGATCTACCATGTCATTTAGAGGCACCCCGTTAAGTGTAATATTGATCCGGGTCTGATCAATTCCCCTCAAACGCATCAGCGAGTAGTTTGCAAAATTTGACCCGGCTTCAGAGTGCGCCAGGATAGAGGGCACGATCCGCTCCAGGTTCAAAACTGCATCCTGACCCCAATACTCCTTTATCATGTGCTTTCGATCTATAGTTGATTGGGTAATGGGATTGCGCTCACTGGCCCTGACCGCCTTGACTACTACTTCCTCCAATACTACCCGAGGGACCAGTCCCACCTGCAGGGGTCCATTTCCAGGAAGGCTTAATTTCATTACCTGGGTTTCATAACCTACAAAGGAAATTTCTAAGGTTATATTGTCCTCATTCTTTACCTCCAAAGAGAATGCTCCCTGATCATTAGTTACGGTCCTCTGGTTGGTGCTACTCACCCCTACATGGGCGCCGGGAAGCGGTTTTTGAGTTTCATTGTCCCTAATCTCTCCACGAATGGTAGTTTGCGCCCAGCCATCCAGCGAAATCACCATGACCAACCCGGCCATAGCAGCATTTAATCTCATGTTTTTTTCATTTTTTTGAAACAAAACAGAAACTAGAGGTGGTTTCTGCATTAGTGTTTCCCGTTTCTCTACGCCGGCATTATCCGGATCAGGTGTATCACGCCATAGGCATAACTGGGTATATTCTCAGCCTGATTTTAGGCACCCCTCTATGACAAAGGTAATGGTTATTGGGTATTAGGCCAAGCGTTCGATAAAATCTATGGCGTTTTTCGATCTTTCTATTTTTACCCCTGATATGATGGCAAAGGGTATTCCCACTGACTTTAATTCTGCCTGGTACAGGTCATAAATTTCCTGGCGGTCCTTTGGGTGTTCGCGCTGGGAATCCGGTTCCCAGGGCAAATCAATGTTCATGAGCAGATAAGCTTTATATGTACGGATTTTTATCTGTTCCAGGATCCAGGGGTGAACAGTACTGAATTTATAGTTACTCCAAATTTTTATGACCCGAAGATCTGTGTCACAGAAAAGCCAGGGTGCTGTGGAATTCCTGAAGAAATCTTCATTTTTTAGTTGACCACGGGCGATTTCCAGCAGGTCTTGCTGATTATATGGACGGCCCAGATGGTCAATATACGCACGTGCGTATTCCTCTACCATTGGACTCTGGAAGTGTGCCGCCAATTGTTGGGCCATGGTGGTTTTTCCGGTAGATTCAGGGCCGATAATCACTATCTTTTTCACGCCGTTGACGTAGAATGACTCATGGACCGGCGCCAGGAAATGTAACCGGCAACGGCCATACCTGTATAGACTAAATATAGGATAGAATAAAAATACAGGCCTTTATAATAGTATATACCAGTAGCCAACACATCAACAACCAGCCAAATAAGCCAGTTTTCAAGCTTCTTTTTCGCGGTCAACCACATGGCACTGATACTTAAGATCGAAGTAGTACTATCCCAATAGGGCAAGGAAGCGTCGGTAAATTCTACCAGCAGTTTACCGGACACATACACTCCAACAGCGGACAAAATTATCAGGCCGGCCATTTGTAAGCCCTTGGTTGGGGTTACCGGTACCTGAGCTTTCGATCGATTAGCAGCAGTCACCCAATAGTACCACCCGTATACATTAAGCACCAGAAAGAAAATATGGAGAATGAAGTCTGCATACAACTTTGCTTTGATGAAGATTACCAATGAAATAAATACGTAGATAATGCCCGTGGGCCAGGTGAGGATATTCTGTTTGATCAGCAACCAAACACACAATAGCCCGAAGACCAAACCGGCAAATTCCATTACTTTTATGCCAGAAGCATAGCTGACTGCTTCATGCAGGAGATCCCATACATCCATAAGGGCCAAAGATAGGTCTTCCGCCATTGAAACGCTACCAGAGGACTACCTGCAAAATATTTTCACTTTCTTTTTTTAGTGCATCAATCTGTGTAGCTTTATCCGGCAAATAATACCAAATAAAATTATTTGCCATGCCCCTCAACTCTTCCAAATTTCTTTTCGAAGCGCTAACATACGATGATGTCTTGCTTATACCCGGCTATTCTGAAGTCTTACCGAAAGATGCCAACATAGGTAGTCGTCTTTCTAAAAATATACTGCTGAATATTCCTTTTGTATCCGCTGCCATGGACACTGTTACTGAATACGAACTGGCAATTTCAATGGCCCTGGACGGTGGGCTGGGTATCATACACAAGAATATGAGCATAAAGGCTCAGACTGAACAAGTTAGAAAAGTAAAACGGTCCCAGAGTGGTATGATACTGGATCCCATTACACTAAATGGAAAATCCACCCTGGGAGACGCCGCTCAGATCATGCGGGAGTTCAAGATTGGAGGAATTCCTATAGTGGAAAGTTCTGGAAAGTTGGCAGGCATTATAACCAACCGCGATCTGCGTTTTCAAAAAGACCTTTCCATTCCAGTTGTGGACATAATGACCCACGAACAACTGATTACCGCCAGTGAGGGTATCACTCTGGAAGAGGCGGAGGAAATATTGATGGAGCACAAGATCGAAAAACTTCCCATTGTAGATAGTGAAGGAAAGCTTCGTGGGCTCATTACCTATAAGGATATACTAAAAAATAGTGACCGCCCATTTGCCTGTAAAGATGAATACGGACGGCTGAGAGTGGGGGCAGCAGTAGGAGTCACCAAAGACCTGCAGGAGCGAATGGAGTTGCTGATTGATGCCGGAGTAGACATTATTGCTATTGACACCGCACACGGACATTCAAAGGGAGTAATTGAGGCTTTGAAATTCGCCAAAAAGGAGTTCCCGGATTTAGATGTAATAGTGGGTAATATAGCCACCGGCGAAGCCGCAAAAGCACTGGCAGATGCGGGAGCGGATGCCATTAAAGTTGGCGTTGGCCCTGGAAGCATCTGCACCACCCGTGTGATTGCTGGGGTAGGCGTTCCTCAACTGTCCGCGGTATTTGAGGCCAGTGAGGCAGTTAAGTCTTACCAGGTACCTGTCATTGCCGATGGTGGAATCAGGTTTTCCGGGGACGCTGTAAAAGCCCTTGCTGCCGGCGCCAGCAGTGTTATGATAGGTTCGATGCTGGCAGGAACCGAGGAAGCACCGGGCGAAGTAATTATATACGAGGGAAGAAAATTCAAATCGTATCGTGGAATGGGGTCGATTGAGGCTATGGAGGACGGCTCCAAAGACCGTTATTTTCAGGATGCAGAGGATGATGTCCATAAGAATTGTAGGGAGAGTCCCTTACAAGGGAAAAGTGTCGGAAGTACTTTACCAAATGGCAGGAGGTCTGCGTGCTGGAATGGGTTATTGTGGGGCAGCGGACATCAAGAAACTATATAAAGCCAAGTTCGTAAAAATTACCAATGCCGGCGCCAAAGAAAGCCACCCGCACAATATTCAGATCACCCGGGAAGCGCCGAATTACAGCAGGTAAAAATCCTGCTGCGAAATGGCCCGTCATTAGAGCATGCTCTACCCATTTGTCTGGAAATTCATATCAATTTATTTTGTAGATTGGCACTAGTGTCCAGTCAAAGGTTAAATGGCGGGTAAGGCGGTAGTATATTTTGGGTTAGGTCAAGGCTAAAAATCTTTGCATAACCATAGCTATGGAACGATTTTTTAACACAGAGATGGCACAAAATCTACCCCGGATTACCCGTAGGTTTAGCCTTGACTTGGCACTAATTAACACCGAGAGTTGTGCGTTATGCTGACCAGCACCGGAATCATTAGATTTACTGCCTTTGCCGCCATTTTATGCTGGTTAGGGTTGACTATTGTGGATCCGGTAATTTACTTCGAACTTAAGAATAACGTACATACCGGTCTTCCAAAATTCCTCTCTGCCCTGTTTCTCAGTGGCTATATCATCGCATTGTACTTCCACTACCAGTGCCGGTTATCCGACACTGACAACCTTAACTTTGTCGATCTACTTTGGCGTGTGTTCGTTACCGGTTTGATAGCTACTATCATTTCTGTTTTTCTACAGTTTTTTCTTTCTTTTTTTTCAGGTTCCAAGTTGGCCGAACATTGGCTGCTGCTTAGTTTCCTCTATCACATCAATATAGGTCTAATGCTGGCTCTTATAACTTCGACCTTTTTAGTTTGGAAAAAATTGGTGCTATATCAAAAAACAAAATCATTACTAAACACCTGGCAGATATTCGAATATACTTTCCTGGGCAGTCTTCTGTTTTACTTCTTTCCTCATGAAAGATTTGATCTTCCGTTTTCATTAATTTTCGCCTTCCTGGTGATCCTGGGTCTGGTAGTTACCCCTAATCTCAAATGGGTGGCATTTTTGAATTTTAAGCAAAAGTGGAAAAGCATCCTGTTGATATTGTTGATCATATTGTATTTAGGATATTTTCTTACTTATCTTTTTAACAACCTGGGTAATGAATTATTAATTTCCGATCTAACCAATCACGTATCTGTACTGGCTCTTTTTACCTTTATTCTCCTCTATGCAATCGCGTCACTGCTAGTGACGCTGTTCAATCTGCCTACCACCTCTGTCTTTGAACAGAAGTTGGAGGAGGTTGTCAACTTCCAACGATTAAGTCAATCCAG
>QIEB01000357.1 GCA_003229495.1 Flammeovirgaceae bacterium | reverse complement strand
AGCAAGTTGATGCCATCCTGGTATCCTGTTCCACCATGAACCGTGCTTTCAGACAGGTGAATGATACCATGGCCCAATATAGTGTACCCGTAGTCCAAATTGATGAGGCTATGATGAAAGAAGCGGTTTTAAAAGAGGGCAATATATTGGTAATAGCTACCCACGGCCCTACCATAAAAAGCACGCAGGCCTTATTACAAGAAACAGCCACCAAACTGAACAAAGAAGTATGGTTCACGGGAGCTACTGTTGAAAATGCATTTAAGCTACTTGGGGAAGGCAAGATTGAGGAGCACAATCTCGCCATCGCACAGGCCATAAGATCAGCCCAAAAAGTGCATGAAATAGATATAGTGGTACTGGCACAGTTATCTATGTCGGTGTTTTCATTTTCTTATCCGCATACTATAATGGAATTTGGGGTGAAAGTGCTCAACAGTGGTGAAACAGGATTTCAAATGGTTAAAGAAATTCTCACTAAGTAAATTTAAAGCCTCATTATTCTTTAAAAACTCCTATTTTTATAATTCCTGAAATTTTCAAACTGACATTTTAACAAAAAATTTTAAAGGCCACTAATCATATGCTCCGGAGTGAAATTTTGAACAAGATCCTTGAAACTGGAGTGGTGTCTATTATCAGGATGCAGACCCCAGATCACATCATGAAAGTGATTGATTCTTTACAAGCCGGTGGAGTGTGTACTTGGGAGATAACCCTGAATACACCTAATGCTTTACAATTTATTGCAAAGATTGCTTCAGAAAATAGCTCCAGCCTGATAGGCGCAGGAACCGTATTGGATGCTGTCATGGCCAAAGATGCCATTAATGCGGGGGCAAAGTTTCTGGTGACCCCTGTGGTGAAACCGGAAATTGTGGCTACAGCCCACCAGTACCAGGTACCGGTTTTCATGGGTGCATTTTCTCCAACTGAAATTCTTATGGCCCATGAATCCGGCGCGGATATGGTCAAGTTGTTTCCGGCAGATATTCATGGTCTCCCCTACTTCCGTGCCATTCAGGGCCCACTAAAGGGAATTAAACTAATACCAACAGGTGGAGTTACTCCAGACAATGCCGGTGATTGGTTCCTTGCAGGTGCACACGCGATAGGCATAGGATCCTCTCTGATCCCACCAGAGGCTGTTCAATCCGAAAATTTTTCAGTGATTACCGATCTATCCAAAAGATTGGTGGAAAACGTAATGAGTGCCCGTTCAGCCCTGCAATGATTGCTCAGTTACAAAATTTGGAGGCCTATTTTTTGGGTTGTGACTGGGGTACTTCCTCCTTCAGGCTAACATTAACCCACAAGAAATCTGGCAATATTAAGGCGCATTTCTTTTCAGAAATGGGGGTCAAGAAAATGTTCACCCAATGGAATTCAAAAAGCAATCACACCGACAGAAGCAGGTTTTTTCAACAGTATCTGCAAAAGGCCATTACCCATATTTCAGATAAATTGAAGTTAAGTCTACAGAATATCCCAGTGATAATTTCAGGGATGGCTTCTTCGTCCATAGGAATGGAGGAGTTACCCTACGCCAAGGTGCCCTTTAGTATCCGGGGAGAAGATCTGATATATAAGAAAATCCCTTCAAGCAAAGATTTCCCCCATGATCTGATGCTTATCTCTGGTTTAACCAACGGGAAAGACATAATACGGGGTGAAGAAGTTCAAATTATAGGGCTCGCGAGCAGCATCAACATCGATGATTGTGTTTGCATATTGCCAGGGACACATTCCAAGCATATTTTTATTGAGTCTAAAGCGATTCACAGCTTCAAATCGTTTATGACCGGTGAAATATTTGAACTTCTCAGAAAGTATAGCATTTTAAAGGAATCAGTTGCTTCAGGTAATTTATCAGAAGACCACAAAAAATCGTTCAGAGAGGGAATCGCTCTTAGCCAGAATGATAATTTTTTGCATATTCTTTTTGGTATCAGGGCTAATCAAGTTCTCGGTAGAGGCCGGAAAGATGGTAATTTTTACCTCTTGAGTGGCATGTGCATTGGGACCGAACTTACAGACCTTGTGCAACATAGAAAACTGAAAAAGATCATTTGTGCCACGGGCAAATTAAAACCACTTTATGAATTGGGAATGGATGAATTTGGGTGGTCGGATTCCACAATATTTGTTAATAAGATTACCCTGGATAATCTGTGCTGGCTAGGCCAAATGCAATTTTTAAAAACCCTCTAACCAGCTGGCAGCTTATTGCTATTTATAGATCCATTTACTAACCCAGGGATCGGATGTGCGAACCTGAAATTCCTTTAGCTTAATTTTATATGATTCAAGTATCCCGGCATAGTTAGGGTCTTGAGCTAGATTTTTTGACTCAAGGGGATCCTTTTCTATATCAAACAGCTCGAATTCATCCCTATGGATATATTGTTGTACAGTACGCGGACCATACTGTGCCTCTGGTCCCTTTTTATAGACCCACTGCCAGGTACCTGAGGCCCACAGATCAGTGGAAAAGGGAAATGGCAATCCGTTGGCTATGTTCCAGATGAGCTTGTATTTTTTATCACGCACTACCCGCATAGGATAATACATCTGGATCTCATGGAAAGTATGGGATGCATATATGGTATGGAAATTTGTATCATCAGCGCCTTTCAGCACTTCCAGAAAAGATTTACCATGCAACCCATGCGTTTGGGGAAAGTCAAATTTCTCCCTGATGGATGGAGCCCCAATGTGCTGTTTATATACAGGCGCATCTACTGCTGCAATTTCCAGTAGTGTGGGAGTTATGTCCGGCCAATGTACCATGGCTTCAGTTACCCTGGACTCTATCTGCCCCGGCATCTTTACTATTAAAGGTGTTCTAAGCCCCGGGTCATAAACTGTAGTCTTTGCTCCCGCGAATGCCGGCCCGTGGTCCGACATGTATATGATTACTGAATTGTCATAATTGCCTGTTTCCTTAAGCACTTCCATCAAATGACCCACTCCAAAATCCACCCTGGAAATTGATTGATAATATTGTGCAAGCTCCAGTTTGGCGGTGGCATTATCAGGAAGCCACCCGGGCACCACAATATCCGTAGTGTCGTAAATGGTCTCTTCGATACCTTCATAACCTTCATCGGTATTGCCAAACCCGTTGATTGCTCCCAGCGCTTCCCCGTTCTGGTTTCCACCGGCCGATAATCCACCGCCACGATGCGGGTCTGAGGTAGCAAAATATAGGAAGAAAGGCTGGCCTTTACTTTCTTCAATAAACTGTCTCGCTGTTTCAGCCATAATTACCCCGTTGCGTTGATTACCGGGTATTTCCACATCAAAATCATAAACACTTTTTGGCTCCACGTGCTTTTTACCGATACAAGCTGATCTGTAACCTGCAGTACGAAGCAGCACTGGAAGACTTTTTATGTCCGGGTAACTGGAAAAATGGTGATAATCATGGGTATGCCCATATTGTGCATTCCGATGATTGAAGAGTCCTGTAAGAATAACAGATCGGCTGGCGCTGCAACTGGCAGTAGTAGCAAAGGCGTTTACAAACCTGGTACCATGGGACGCCAACTGGTCAATGTTGGGGGTTTTTACCAGTGGATGTCCATAACTCCCCAGTTCCAAGCCGTGGTCATCTGAAATGATCACTACAATATTAGGAACATCTGCTCCGGTGTAAGCCTCATCGGTTTTTTGTTGGCACTGAACCAGAAATAAACTGATCAATATCAATATGGCTGACTTGATTGGGTAACTATTCATAGTGAAAAATCTAAATCAGTTCTCTTAAAGCCTGGAATCCAATGAAAGATATTATACAGGAGAACCCAAATGCTAAAATTAAACCTATGTTAAACAATATACCCGGCCTATGATGTCCCATCACATCCTTTTGATTTACTAAATAGAAAATTCCACCGATGACCAAAGGCAGCACGAAAACATTGGCTACCTGAGTGGCAATTTGAGCACTTATGGGATTTGCACCGAGTACCGGTACAGACAAACCTACCACACATGCTACCGCTGACAGGCCTTTAAAAAGGTTTGATTTTATATCAAATTCACCTTTCTTAAAATCAGCGATCAAAAGAGGGGCCACCATTAATATCGGAAACACCGAGGATATACCGGCACTTAAGGCACCAGTCATAAAGAGGCCCACCGCAAATTTTCCTGCTACCGGCTCCAGGGTGTTTACCATGTCTATTACTCTATCTATGGTCAATCCTTTATAATACATGGTCCCCATGGCGGTAATCATAATTGAAGCGCTTATAGTGAACATCAGGATTGCCGAGGACAAAGAATCCCTGGCCTGGTCTTTTATATTTTCCTTGCCCCACCCCTTTCCTTTCATTAAAAGAGGCCGTACCACAAAGGTTGGAGCCGCCATGGTAGTTCCTACAAAAGCTGCCACCATCAGGTTACCGCCGGGGGGAATAATTGGAACGAACCCTTTAATTATATCTCCACCGGGGGGCAGCACAATAAACATGGAGACAATAAAGGACACACCCATTATGGTTACAAACAAGATTAGGGCCTTTTCAAAAAAAGAGTATTTGCCTATAATCAGCAGCGCATACATTATTATCAATATAAATATTGCAATCCCTAAAACCGCCCAATAATTTTCACTATCCAGCTGGGGAATAAAAAGCCTAACCACCTCGTATATGGCATTTGCGCTGAGACCCACAATCCCTGAAAGCGAATTCCACTGACCGATCACTATACCGACAATAACCAGTATCGCCACCAGCTTGCCAAATTTAATTTCCGTTCTGAAACTATTTATGGCGGTGCGGCCGGTAACCACCGCATAACGGCCATATGCCTCCATCAATAGCCAGGAAAAAAAACAACTAAGCGCTAAAACCCATAGCAGCTGGGAGCCGTATTGGCTGCCTGATTTGGCCATGGAAGTAACACTACCGGTACCTACAGTATATCCGATACAAAATATGCCAGGGCCAATGGAAAGCAGAAAAGCAATAAGTTTTTTCATGGCTATATTTACACGATTCGGTGGTCAACTTAAATTTGCTTAATTAAATTGCAAATACAAGTTAATGAGTAGTCAATTAGTGACAGCTACCAGCAAGAACCCTCTTTACTCAGTGCCTAAAGCATGGATTTGTATTTTTTTGCTACTAGCTGGTTGCTCGAACGGTCAGGATCAACCAAATACCACGGTATTTGAAAATGTTACTGCGCAATCAGGAATTGATTTTGAATATACATTCGGAGACAATAGTTATGAAAACATCATGGAAAGCAGCGGCTCCGGTATATCTATACTTGATTATGACCAAGACGGCTTTTATGATATCTATTTGCTCAATGGAACCTATCTGGAAGGTATTAGTCGACCGGACGGAAAGGACAACCTCAATTCAACCAACAAACTGTTCCGGAACAACGGGGATGGCACCTTTTCTGATGTAAGCCGGCAGGCCGGTGTGGATAATAGTCAGTGGAGTATGGCCGCCGGAGTAGCAGATTTCGATGCAGATGGAGATACGGACATTTATCTGGCCAACTACGGTCCAAATGTCTTTTATCTGAATAATGGGGACGGCACTTTTAGCGATGTTACTAAAAAATTAGCATTGGAAGGGCCGCAAACCTTAAATGGTTTTACAAAATGGAGCGTTAGTGTAGCATTTATGGACTATAACCAGGACCGGTTGACAGATATTGTGGTTGGCAACTTCCTGGCTTTTGACCCGGACCACCGTTCGACACCTGACCCGTCAATCATGCCTCATCCCTCAGAATATAATGGACAGGCCACACTATTATATGAACAGCAACAAGATGGCACTTTTAAGGAAGTTACTGAAGGTTCCGGTCTTTTTTTCCCTGAATCGAAGTGCATGGGGCTCACCGCATTTGATGTTGATGATGATGGAGATTTGGATATATTTCAAAGTAATGACCATCAGCCGAACTTTTTGTTCCAAAATGCCGGCAACTATTTTGAAGAAGTTGGCGTGCTCAGCGGGGTGGCGGTAAACAGTGAAGGTAGTGCTACCGGCTCTATGCATGGTACCATAGGAGATGTCAACGGGGACGGACTGGTAGACATTCTGGTTACCGATCTGAAATATGGCTCTTTGTACCGAAACACAGGAGGTGGAATATTCCAGGATATTACCTTTGCCAGCGGAATTGGCAGCCATTTTAAAGGGATAGGTGGATGGGCAGCTGCACTTTTTGACTTTGATAACGATGGGGACCTGGATATTTTTTCCGCAAACGGAACCGCTGAAGAACTGATCCTTCAGCCACCATTATTGCTGGAAAATGATGGAAACGGCCGATTTCATAACATCGGCAAAAAAAGCGGCAGCTATTTTCAAGAAAAGCACTCAGGAAGAGGCGCTGCGGTGCTGGATTATGACAATGATGGAGATATGGACGTGATTGTTTCACATATAGAACCAGGAGCGGGTGCGGCGTTGTTGCAAAACCAAGTAGAAAATGGCAATCACTGGGTGGGATTGACCCTGCTGGAACCCAAAGATGGGTCATCAATTGTAGGCACCAAAGTAATTCTGACCGCTGGTGATGAAATATTTGTACGGGTAAGTCAAGGTTCTACAGGTTATCTTTCCAGTAGCGACCCTAGACTTCACTTCGGACTTGGAAAACATCATCTAATCGAGCGCATTGAAGTGCATTGGACAAATGGAGAGAAGGACATCATTAAAAATATTATGAGTGATCAGTATCTTTCCATTAAAAAAGGATTCGGAATCAAAAAACAATAAATTATCTAATCGAGTTTAAACAACATTATTATGAATCAGGAATATGTGTCGAGAGTGGTAGATCTTATGGACCCGGATAAAAATGAAATCTATAATATGAGTGTGGAGGAGGCACGAAAAGCGATCCTGACGGAAGATCCGGAGCAGATCCGGAAAATTGACG
Source organism: Flammeovirgaceae bacterium (assembly GCA_003229495.1). Taxonomy (GTDB): domain Bacteria; phylum Bacteroidota; class Bacteroidia; order Cytophagales; family Cyclobacteriaceae; genus SZUA-3. The sequence goes on along the minus strand of QIEB01000357.1, from coordinate 8,487 downwards.
GTCAATTTGCCTTGGTGGCTGTTGAAGGAAAAACAGTACGGATCGCGCGTTCAATAGGCCGACCCATCCGCTATTTTATCGCCAAATTGTCAGCAGGACCCTGTCTGATCCTGGCAGAGCGAATAGATACAATTTTCAACTACCTGAAAAAAGAAGGATTGGATGATCAATTCCACCCCTCCTATACCCGAATGGCGCCGGCACACTATGTTACCAAAATTGAGCTGCTGGGCTGTCCGGACCCAAATCCCGCTTATACCAGGTTTTTTACCCCCATACGAAATAAATATTTGAGCGAAAGTAAAGAAACCATTGGCAGATTATACATGGGCTGTTTGTACGATGAAATAAAAAAGTGGCTTAAACATATTGCCACTACAGGCCCCATTGGGGTAAGTTTTTCTGCCGGCATTGACAGTGGATCTGTATTCCTTCTTACCTACCATGCTTTGTTGGAAATTGGCGAAAGCCCCTCCAGACTTAAGGCCTTTACCTTGAGTGTAGATGGCAAAGGGGAAGATCTTCAGCAGGCCCGGGAGTTTTTAAACAACCTGGGTCTTGGGTTATTTCTGGAACCACTGGAAATAGACTCCTCTGATCTGGACTGGGAAGGCACATTGCAGATTGTAGAGGATTACAAGCCCCTTGATATTCAATCAGCCACCATGAACTACGCATTGCTCACCGCGATTCGAGAAAAGTATCCGCAATGGAAATTCATGATAGACGGTGATGGCGGAGATGAGAACTTAAAGGACTACCCCATTGAGGAAAACCCTGAGCTAACCATAAAAAGCGTACTCAACAATCTACTGCTTTATCAGGAAGGCTGGGGTATTGATTCAATGAAGCACTCCATGACCTACAGCGGTGGATTGAGCAGGGCCTACATGCGTACTTATGCACCGGCTGACCATTTGGGATTTAAAGGATTCAGCCCCTATACTTTGCCCAATTTAATTGAAATAGCCGAAGGAATTCCATTCATCGAAATGACCGGGTGGAAACATGAGGAATTGTACGGTCTCAAAGGAGAGATTGTCTCATCAGGGATCAAAGCCATCACGGGGATGGATATGCCGGTTTATAAAAAACGGCGGTTCCAACATGGGGTTTCAGATACGGTGACATTTGCTTCAATATTCCCAGGCAAAGACATTAATTACAGAAAAGCATTTCAGAGCATATACCAGGATGCCGGCTGATCTTGAAATTACCAGCCATTGGATAAAATCTAAGAGAGGACCCAAAAATAAAGTTGACTTTAGAAGGCCCTATTCATTTTATGTAGAAGAGGAAAAAGGGATTAACGGAGCAATTTCCACAGTTGCCACCATATTCTTGTCCAACAAAGAATGCCCGTTTCAATGCCTGATGTGCGACCTTTGGAAAAACACCACTGATGAGCCCGTGCAGGCTGGCGATATTCCTTATCAGGTAAAATGGGCATTGAACAGGCTACCAAAAGCCCAAACCATCAAGCTATACAATAGCGGGAATTTTTTTGATGTAAATGCCATCCCCGAAGAAGATTATGGTGCAATTGCCGAGATGATAAAAGATTTTGACCGGGTAATTGTAGAAAGCCACCCGAAACTGATAAATACACTGACCTTTAAGTTTCAGGAAATGCTGTCCCCAACACTGGAAATAGCTATGGGTCTGGAGACGGTCCATCCCGGCGTGCTGGAAAAACTCAATAAGAAAATGACCCTTGGGGATTTTGAAAAAGCGGTCAATATTCTGAACGGACACAACATCTCGACCAGGGCCTTTATCTTGCTAAAGCCCCCTTTTTTAAATGAATCGGAAGGAGTAATGTGGGCAAAACGATCCATTGAATTTGCCTTCAATACGGGAGTAAAGTGTTGTGTAGTGATTCCAACGCGATACGGCAACGGGGCCCTTGAGCATCTGGGGAAACTGGGGCATTTTTGCCCGCCTATTATTAGCTCTTTGGAAAATGTTCTGGATTATGGTATTGCCCTGGAGGCCGGCAATGTATTTGCAGACTTGTGGGATATTGAATTGTTCTCCGACTGTAGCAAGTGCCTTGAAAAACGTAAAGAAAGACTGGGGCAAATGAACCACTACCAATACATTTTGCCAAAAATTGGCTGTGAATGCCAAGAGGAGGTTTAGGGTTCAATTTTTACTGGTCCATCTTTTCCATTTTTTACAAAAACAAAAGGATCTGCTAATTTGGTATCTATTGCTATTTGCAATATTCTGGCCCCGGCATCCACCTGAACTCTATGTATATTTTGTTCTGCCCAGGGCCTGTCTCTAATCCAATAATGTCCGTCTCCATGAAGATATAAAATGGGCTTTTTAAAAGCGGCAGCGATTGACCTGAATTGATTAGTAAACACTTCATATTTCTGCGGCTCATTGTTCATGTTCGCATGCCCAAAGACCACCATGGCTTTGAAGGTACTATCTTTTTCAAGTAAACTGTCGATCCAATTTGCGTTCTGTTTGAGACGGGTATCCCACTCGCTTGAGTCGTGTACAAGGCCTCCAACCAGGTTTAAGCCTACAAACAGGACATCATTTTTTACCCAGGTGAAATTTTCCTGATGGTCTGGCTGGTACCTGATTTCCCAGGGAAATTCCCAATTTTCATGAAAATGAAAGAAATACTTGTTCCACCAGGCAAATGCTTCTTTTGGATCTTCGCAATCATTATACTCATTGTCGCCTGGGACAATAAATACCGGAACCGCAGAAAGCTTTAATATATCTGCGACCTGGTCATAAATAAACTCTTCACAAGGTGTGCTGCCAGACTTTATGTCACCTAAATGAATTAAGAAAGAAGAACTATTATGCTTATTAAATTTACTAAGGCTAGTACGTAATGAATCTGCAAGTCCTTCAGAATACGGTACATCCCCGATAGCGGAAAAAATCAGTGGCGTCTCTTTATTCTGACACTCCGTAAATACCATGGCACACAGCAATAAAATTGAAATTCCAGATCTTTTGTATATGGATAGCGGCCAATCTGAGATGTTTTTAGCAATATTCATTATTTCTTAAGGTAATTTTGAAATTGCTCTGAGGTAACCTGACGGGTATTATATTTTTCTTGATACTGCTGAAGTATCGGGTCATGGGGATAGGAATCTTTTGCCCCATATGGATACTGTGTTAATCCATGATATGGGAGCGGTGCAACGGTATCGCCATTTGCAGTGTTCAGATCACCGTCTTTTACCCATCCGACACTGTAAATCACAAAGTCCCTGGTCCAACCGCTTGGCAAATCCGGTAAACTTGCAGCATCAAATGCAATGCTTATTTCATCCCCTGCGTTGCTAATTATATACCTGTTGTCTGCATCTGACAAAAGATCAAGCACATCGCCAAAACGTGTATAGCTCCCGGACAGGTCGCGCCACTTTGGCCCTTTAGATACCTTATTATAATCAAACCAATGTGGTCCATCTTTCCCCATACGGTACATTTCAGAGAACCCCCGGTAATGCAGATCTGCGGCTTTAGGTTTCATCACATTGGTATGGACAGGAACTTCGGCAGCACAATCTGAATAAAATATGTGGTCCCAATAAATTTCCATGTTTGTGCTGATCCTCACAGAACGATCTTTGGATAAAAACTTTCCGGATAGATCAACTACCATAGTCTTATTCTTACCCAATGGGAATCCCATGTTTTCAATAACAGTGGTCCAAATGCCTGCTTTGTTCTTAACCTGTAGATAAGGAGGAATTGAAGTGGTTTTTCCTGATTGTGAAATCGCGGCATTAATACTGGCATCTGTCGGGAAGATCCAACCGTTCATAAATAAGTACAATCTTTCTGGCTGGGCCTGATCACCCAGATCTAAGATCAAATGATGTAACTCCGTGAGGCCCTGATATTGGGTGTGGGTGAAGTTTGAAATGTACTTATGGTCCTTATCCAAAATGAACGAGGTCAGGTCATTCCCCTGGTTATCCGTGGCCGATACCGGCGATATCGGAACGGGCACAGAATATATCCGGTAATCAGGAAAAGGGTGTGCTGTAAAACGTTCATCCAAATAAATGTCAGAAGATTCGGGATGGTCCACTGCCATAAGAAAGAGTTCATCCAGGTATATGGTTTCCCACAATTCTGAGGTCACCTGTATTTTTAGCAACCCGTTCTTGACCTGAAGCTTTTCCCCTGGGATCTTTAGATATTCTTCCGAAGCATTGGCGAAGGCGTAGGTGGCCTTGTCTCCCATAATGCCCATTGGCATTCCCAGCGCACTTCTCCACATCATATCTTTAACAAACTCATATTCCTCCCCATTCCAGGTATAAAGAAAAGGACAGGACCCTTTCAATCGTTGTTGCTCCATAAGGTCTTGATCGCTTCCGGGTGAGAATATATTTTGAGGGACCCCATTGGTCCACAGGATCCGGACTACATCGGCCCCTTCATTGTTCCCCAGTCCAAAATGGGTGTTGGGCCCGGTTACTGTGCGCATCTGGTATTGATACCCAGCCCTTACTTCAACCTTGGCTCCTATCCCAAAATAGTTATTCTTGCCGCTTCCTTGACGAATGCCTACCAATTGGACTTTCAAATGATGATTGGCGTTTCCTCCGTCGTTTCTTAATAACCGAAAACCTCCCTGAATACCGGTCATGAATATGTCCAGATCACCATCCTGGTTATAATCAGCCAGGGCCAATTGCCTTGCTCCATTAATACCTTTGGGTAAGACTTCCGAGACATCCTCAAATCCTCCCTGCTTATCGTTATGAAACAGTTTTAAACCGCTGCCCTTTGGATCGGTTGCCTGGCCGCCAACTAATAAGTCAAGGTACCCATCATTATCGAAGTCAAAAAATTCAGCATCGTAACCTATCATATACTGAAGAATATCCTTAAGCTGCTTGGATTTGGGATCTGCTTCATATGTTCCATCGCCCTTATTTTGCATCAGATAATACTGTCCATTTGAAGCAGTAATAAACAAGTCCAGATAACCATCATTATTGTAATCTCCACTGGCTACCGCGGTAGAACCGCCATTAGTGACCAATCCGCTGGCCTCAGTAATATCTTCAAATATCCCGTTTCTCAAATTGGTGTAAAGGGCATTACTGGCATTTTCATTTACCACGAAAAGGTCCACATCTCCGTCATCGTCAAAATCACCGAATACGGCATCCCTTGAAATTACCTCCGGACCTTTAAGCACTGATGTGTAAGACAGATTGGTGAATGTACCGTCGGCATTATTTCGATAAATTTCGTTGGCACCTTCGGATGTTACAAAAAGATCCAGGTCCCCTTCGTGGTCGAAATCAAAAAATAAGGACCCGAGCTGCTTTGTGTTTCCGGCAAGACCGGCTTGTTTGGTTACATCTTCGAAGACTCCCTCGCTCACATTTTTGTAGAGAATGTTTTGTCCTTTTTTTACAATGTATAAATCCAAATATCCGTCATTATCATAATCGACGAAAGACGCTGAATACTCTATTCCAGAATGCGTCAAACCGATATTTTCTGCAATATCCTGGAACCGGCCGAATTCATTGCTGAACAGGTAATGTGCATAATCACCCCCCTGAGGTTCCATGCTTCCCAGGTAAATATCCGAATCGCCATCGTGGTCAAAATCTTCTACTGCCAGATGTGGATAATTCTTACTTACTTGCTCTGAGCCGGGTAAATTTGCTACTATGCCCAAGTCAGCCAGTTCAGTGACGTCAGTAAAATTAATAGTTTCTAAAATTGACCCGCTTCTCCCCATAAAGGCTGGTGAGGGCTGGTTGAAAGTAATCATGGGTATTCCGATTGTTCCATCCTTTGCACCTTTCAACTGCTGTATTTTGGCTTGGTAAAAGTTGGTGAGTTTTAAAATATTGTGAAAGATAAGGCTTGCCTTCAAGGCTTCTTCATGATTTCCAAGCTGTAATTCATTGATAGCCTTCCGGTAATGATCTTTAGCATCTATGGGATACTCCGGATAGACTCTTTCAATCTCTTCCAAATGTATGAGAGCCTCTTTACTTTTATGATTTCGTATTAACGCCTCAATCAGGTGAAGACGCGCTACAATATTGCCCGGAAGTATCTGTACAATCTTTTTTAAATATTTTTCCCATTCTTGCAATGAATTGGCCTCACCAGATCTACCGTAGGTCTCCGCAAGGAGGTACAAGGACTGAACATGGGCCGGATCAATTTTCAAGGATGCTTCCAATTCCTGCCTGGCCTGCTCATCTTTTCCTAGAAATGAGTAAGCTCTTGACAGGTTGAAACGGATATCAGCGTCATCGGGGTCAAGCGCTTTGGCTTTTTCCAACTGTTCCTCAGCTTGAGAATATTTTCCCATCCTCATATATACAATACCGAGGTTGGTGTAACCCAAAGTTTCATTAGGAGCAAGCTCGTTCAGACGCTGGAATTCCTTCTCTGCTGATTCCAATTGGTCTTCTTCAAGATATGCCAGCCCCCTGGTACGAGCTGAGGAGGCATCAATCATAAGTTGTTGCTCCGGAGTTGGATCTACTATTGCCTGACTGCTTGTGTCTGAATTCTCAAAAAATTCTCCTTGCTGGCCCCTTTCTTTCTTACAACCACCGGTTAAGGTGGTCAAAAGCATTGCAAAAATAATAATATGGGTATATCTAATTTTCATAACTTCGAATCATAAATATAAATTATGATTAAATAAACAACAACGTGAACAAGTTATGGTTACTATTTTTCTTTTTGTCTTGTCAAGCCTATTCCCAGGACAATAGCAAAGAGCAATGGATTCAGTTATTCAATGGAAAAGATTTGGATAACTGGCAGGTAAAGATCACAGGACAGGAGTTGGGTGTAAATTACAAAAACACTTTTGGTGTTGAAAACGGGGTGCTTAAAGTTGACTACTCCCAGTACGAAACTTTTGATGGAAAATTTGGACATTTATTTTATAACCAGGAATTCTCGTACTACATCCTACGGGCCGAGTACAGATTTGTGGAAAAACAAGTAAATAATGGGCCTGGCTGGGCAGTACGGAATAATGGCTTCATGCTACACTCCCAATCTGCAGAAAGCATGGGCATAGACCAGGATTTTCCCATCTCTATTGAAGCGCAGCTGCTTGGGGGAACCGGCCAAGGTGATCGGTCGACCAACAATTTGTGCACTCCGGGGACCAATGTGGTATTGGGCGACACCTTATTTACCCCTCACTGTTTAAAATCGAATTCAAAGACCTATCACGGAGATCAGTGGGTAAATATTGAAATACAGGTATTTGGTGACTCCCTGATCAGACACATGGTTGAAGGAGATACGGTTTTGACCTATTTCAAACCACAGATTGGCGGAGGAGTTGTCAATGGCTATAATCCCGCAATCAAACAGGATGGTAAGCTTTTGGAAAAGGGGTTTATTGCCATCCAGGCTGAGAGTGCGCCTATTGAATTTCGCAAAATTGAACTGCTTGAATTGAAACCGAACTAAGGCTTCCGGAGTTATATACTACTCTAGTTTGATCAGTTTTCTGGTTTCTATAAAAGTGCCCACCCGGACCAGTACCATGTAAAGACCTGGTGGCGTTCCCGTGGCATTCCAAGAAGTAGCGTATTTCCCCGCTGAAAGCACTTCATCCCTCAAAGTAGCCATTTTTGCTCCCTGAATGTTATAGACCTCCAGAGAAACGTGATTAAAATGGGCCAGGGTAAATTCTATGGTGGTTACTGATTGGAAAGGATTGGGGTAATTTGAGAGTATTTCGGATGGTGCAGGATTTCCCGGATCCTCAACAGAGGTGACTAATTCGGTTCTGGAAATTTTAAAATTTGATGAAATGTCGATATAATCCGTATCTTCATTATCCTGGATAACCCTGATCTTTCCTTGTTCAGTTTCTACATCAGGCACAATCCATTGGTATTCAAATCGGTCCGTATTCAAAGAAGCTATTTCCTCCCAGGTTACTCCTCCGTCGGAGGAGAAAGACAAATCGAAATCTATAGGCAAATGGGTTTGCCCTTCCTCCCAGGAAATGGTAATAACTTCTCCGGAGACAAAGGTTTCCCCTCCTGCCGGACCTAAAAGAATAATATGGGCCATGCTGCTGTTGATACAGAAGAACCAAATAAGAAAAATCAAGAGGTAATTTCGAGTAGTATCCATTTTCTTAAAAATCCATATAAATATCGGAATTAAGTATCACAAAATGGTCACAGAAGCTAAAATGTTACTAATTGAAGGTTAGTGTTTGATATATCCGGGGCTGTCAGCAGCCATGTCAAGGTATTTCTTTAGTTCCTCATTAAGCTTCATCAAGGTTACGGAAACGCCTCCCATTTCCTGAGCTGTGCAAAACTCTCCCAGTTCAGTATCATGTATCAGGATACCTTTTGCCTCCAAAAACGCATGCATTTTTCTCATCATAATGAACATCTCCATTCTTGTGGTTGAGCCATAACCATTTATCAAAGCAACCACCTCGTCACCTTTTTGAAATGGCAAATCAAC
>QIEB01000259.1 GCA_003229495.1 Flammeovirgaceae bacterium | reverse complement strand
ATTTGTCGACTGTCTATTTCGTAACCCAGCTTTTCGAAGAGTACTTTATTCTGTTCAAGTTGTGGAATTCCGGCGAATTGTATCACCCAGAACAAAATATACAAAACCAATGCGATGGTACCCCCAATAATCCACCATAAAGAGGGAATCACAAAATACATCGTGCAAATGGCCAGGTAGATCAACGATACCCACCACTGTTCTTTCAAAATATTTTGCAATCCAATTTTAATATAAGTACCTGTTTCCAGTTTGTACTTTTTGGTCTTTACGATCATATTGCACACATGAATATTGGGGTCACAAATATAATATGAATATCTAGTGGAGGCACTATAAGACTGAAATTATTAAGCGCCAGGAACTATTGCTTTCAGGCTAATGTCCAAACTACTAACAGAATGGGTAAGGGCCCCTACAGATATAAAATCTACGCCGGTAGCGGCAACTTTTGCAATGTTTTTCTCGGTGATATCACCAGATGCCTCAGTTTTACAGCGGCCGCCGATCAATTGTACTGCCTTACTCAAGCCCTCAATACTCATATTATCCAGCAAAATCCGGTGGACGCCCCCACTGTTCATTACCTCCTGAACCTCCATCAAAGTCCGGGTCTCTACTTCAATCTTTAGATCCAGTCCCTTTTGGTCAAGATACAATTTCGTTGCTTCCACTGCGGCAAGAACACCTCCGGCAAAATCGATATGGTTATCTTTTAACATGATCATATCGAATAAACCAAATCGATGATTTTGTCCTCCACCTATAGCCACCGCCCATTTTTCCAGGAGTCTGAAATTAGGTGTGGTTTTTCTGGTGTCCAGCAGTTTAACAGAAGTATCCGAAATGAGCGAATTCAAGTAGTTTGTATAGGTAGCAATGCCGCTCATGCGTTGCATACAGTTCAGAACTAATCGTTCCGCCATAAGTATAGACTGGGCCTTACCATTGACCACTAGTCCAATTTCTCCATTGGAGACAGTGTCTCCATCACTCTTCAGCAGTTTCACATGTAAGTGTGAATCCACAGTGTTGAAGATTCGCTGTGCCAAATCAACACCAGCAATTATTCCCGGTGATTTAATCAATAGACCAGCAGTACTTGTTTGGCCTGGATCAATCGAGGCCAAACTACTGTGATCGCCATCGCCAATATCTTCTAATAGCGCAGATTCTATAAATTGAGCAATAGCTTGTTCGGTTAAATAGGGTAGTTTATCCATCAACTATCACAGTATATGCCGTTCCCAAAACCTTCGTCCCTACAACCCTCGTCCTTCGTCCCTCGTCCCTACAACCCTCGTCCTTCGTCCCTCGTCCCTACAACCCTCGTCCTTCGTCCCTCGTCCCTACAACTCTCGTCCCTCGTCCCTCGTCCCTCGTCCCTCGTCTCTCTGACATTACTCTTTGGTAAAGTCCAGACTACTTACTTTGTAGGTCCCGTTAATATTTTTGGACCTCAAAACTACTCTGAACGAACCACCGTCATAGCTGTATCGACCGATAGCATATTTGAGACCCCCTTCCGAAGCTCCCTGATGTACATACTGAAAATCGTTGGGGCGGTATTTTTTGAAAAAATCCTTTAATACATACTCCGCTTGTGTCTTACTGTAGTTGGAGTGGACACCATCAATTTCCAGGGAGATCATATCTCCCAGGAATTTGGCCAGTTCCTTTGAACTTCCTGCTTTTATGGCAGAACGTACGTTATTAATTACTTCGCTCTGACCCCAGGCTGATTGCTGAAAGACCATAGTCACTGCCACCAGAAATAGTACCAAATAATTTCCCGTCCTGTTGTTATACATGTTTCTTTTGATTTGCACTTGCATGTCTCCAAAATTGTGCCAAAAGCACCTGGAGTATAGTCGACTGGTATTCTGCAGAAATTTAAATTAATACAATCTGATATCAGTTACAAACCTTGCTTTGAATATTTATATTTGCAGCATGAACAAGAAAGTAATGTTGATTATTCTGGATGGATGGGGCATTGCTACCAATCCCAAGGTCTCAGCGATAAATAGTGCCAACACGCCATTTATGGACCAGGCATGGGGAAAGTACCCGCATAGTAAATTGAATGCTAGTGGTTTAGCTGTTGGTTTGCCCTCGGGCCAAATGGGCAATTCAGAAGTTGGGCATATGAATATCGGCGCAGGACGGGTTGTTAACCAAGATCTGGTCAGGGTCAGCAAGGCCATAGAAGATGGGACACTAGGTAAAAATACAACTTTACAATCCGCTTTTGACCATGTCAAGCAGTCCGGTAGAAAACTGCATTTTATGGGCTTGGTATCCAATGGTGGGGTTCATTCTCATATTGATCATTTAAAGGGATTGTGCGAACTGGCCCAACACCATAGTCTCTCAGATCAAATCAGGGTACATGCTTTCACTGACGGAAGGGATACTGATCCACAAGGTGGCATCAAGTATATGGCTGATCTACAGCAATTCTTCAACAGTAGAGGAGGCAACCTGGCATCAGTCATTGGAAGATATTACGCAATGGATAGGGACCAGCGTTGGGAACGCGTCCAAAAGGCATACCATGCCTTGGTACATGGGAAAGGGTCGTATACCAATAATGTAGTGGAGGCCATTGGTCGTTCCTATGAGGCTGGAATTACTGATGAGTTCATAGCGCCGATCATCGCGGTGAATGATCAAAATGAACCACTAGGGCTGATTGAAGAAGGAGATACCGTTATTTGTTTCAATTTCAGAACTGACAGGGGTAGACAGATTACACAAGCACTTACTCAGCGAGATTTCCCTGAGTATGGCATGTCCGCTCTGGAACTGAACTATATTACTCTTACGAACTATGACAAAAGGTTTAAGGGAGTAAAAGTAATTTTTGAAAAAGACAACTTGGAAAATACCCTGGGTGAAGTGATTAGCGCTCAAGGTTGTAAACAGATCAGGATTGCCGAAACAGAGAAATACCCGCATGTTACATTTTTCTTTTCCGGAGGACGAGAGGAGCCCTATGACGGAGAGAAACGCATCCTTTGCCCCTCACCAAAAGTGGCTACCTATGACTTGAAACCCGAAATGAGTGCCGCTGACATTAGGGATTCAATTATTCCAGAATTAGACGCGCAAAGCGCTGATTTCATCTGTCTGAATTATGCAAATGCAGATATGGTGGGACATACAGGAGATTTTGAAGCAGCGGTAAAAGCTTGTGAAACCGTTGATGGTTGCACAGAAACAATAGTAGAAGCGGCATTAAAAAAGGACTATACAGTATTGATTATTGCAGATCATGGCAACTCGGATTGCATGATTAATCAGGATGGTTCTCCAAATACGGCCCACACCACCAACCTAGTCCCTTGTATACTGATTGATAAGACTTACAACAGACCTATCAAAGATGGAAAGTTAGGAGATCTTGCACCGACTATTTTGAATCTAATGGGACTGCCGGTTCCAGTTGAAATGAGAGGAGAAAATCTGTTATAAATGCAAGGAGATCTGTTGCATAGAATAAGTACATTGACTATTACCTTACTGGTTGGTCTTACAACCATGCGTTGCGCTGGAGACCAACAGGTATCCATTGATAAATATTTCGATATTCAGGAATTTATTGATAAACAGGTTGCAACACTGCCAGCCCTGGATGTACAATTAGTCAAAACCCTGAAAATTGACGGAAAAACCGAAGAACAGTTGATAAGCGGACTGGGTAGTATTCAGTGGGAAAAAGAATTCAAGATCTTCAGAGAACACGATATAAACAGACCTGTCCTGGTTGATGCGTACTCCATGGAAGAATGGACTAGAAATGATGGCTATATGCTTGAAGCTTATACTTTAATTGATAGTGCCCAATCCGGGATCTTAAACATGGAAATTACCACTGACCCGGATGGTGTGGTAACTTCTTGGGAATCAATATTTAGTGAAGAAAATATTATATATAGTAACTTGCGGAAAGTAACTATGAATTTTCAAAACGGAGGGATCATGAGTGGGTATACAATTAATGGATATCACAAACTAATATTTAAGGACACTGTGTATTATCAGTTTCAGGCGGCAATAAAATATAAGCAATGAGCTGTTGACCACAGCCGAATGCGTTAATAGGATGGAAAATGGACAACAATCATTCTTAGTACGGATGAAACAAAAGTGGGGTTTGAATAGCATACTCCAGGTGGTTTTAATATTGATAGTGTTCGCTATTACCGGTACTACGGTGGTGTGGGTCCGACCCATAATTTTTAAAGTTCTCGGAATTGAGCATGCTAGTGGTTGGTTGAAGACTGTGAGCTATTTGACTCTGGTATTTCCTCTATATCAGGTATTGTTACTAGTCTACGGTTTTGTATTTGGTCAATTCAGCTTTTTCTGGGAAAAGGAAAAGAAATTGGCCAAACTGGTACTGCGGTTATTACATCTCAGGACTTAGGTTGGAATTCCAAATATCCACAACTAGTTTCCAGGAGCCATCACCTTGTTTCCTCCAAACTTCTATATACTTGCCTTTCTGAACGGTTTTCTGCAGCTACGGGCATAATTGAGTAGAATCATTTGAACAATTGAGCAACGAAAACAAAACAGAGATTTGCTACATTTTTCATAGATGTTATGTTTTGGTTTGATGAAAAGGCACTGAAATAACAGCCAAATGAACTAGCAATTTAGGATTATCTTGTTCTGAATAACCAGCGGCTTAAAAATGGGAGCAAATGCTCAAATGCTCTATTGTTCTACTGTTCTATTGTTCTACTGTTCTATTGCTCTACTGTTCCATTGCTCTACTGCTCTACTGCTCTACTGTTCCCTCGGGCATTGCGCTCCAAATACTGAATGATTTTAACGGCGATGTCTGCACCGGTGGCCATTTCAATGCCTTCTAAACCAGGAGAGGAATTCACCTCAATAATCAATGGTCCTCTATTCGATTGGAGCATGTCAACACCGGCAACTCCCAACCCCATCGCCTCTGCCGCCTGGACTGCGGTATGTTCTTCTTCAGGTGACAAGGTAACCAGGCTGGCAGTACCGCCCCTATGCAAGTTCGAACGAAACTCACCTTCCGGAGCTTTCCGTTTCATAGCACCAACCACTTTACCCTCTACTACCAGCACCCGTAGGTCAGTCCCATGTGCTTCCGCAATAAATTCCTGTACAATAATCCGGGCTTTTAGCCCATTGAATGCTTCAATAACCGAGGCCGCTGCCTTTCTGTTTTCTACCAGCACCACTCCCAGCCCCTGGGTGCCTTCCAATAATTTGACTACCAAAGGTACTCCTCCGACGGCTTGGATAACCTCATTGACATCCCGGCTGTAATTTGTAAACACGCTCTTGGGTACATCCAGGCCTGCCCGCGCCAAGATTTGGAGGCATCGGAATTTATCTCTGGAACGCATTAACGCCTGACTTTGAACCGCGGTAAAAATATGCCGCATCTCAAACTGACGAATAACTGCAGATCCATAGAATGTAACAGAGGCCCCAATTCGAGGTATAATAGCATCGGTTTCATCTAAAGACCGCCCCAAATAGTGAATGGATGGGTTTTGCTTTTCAGTGATCAGGTTACATTTTAAGTGGTCAACAACCTCAACCTGATGCCCACGCTTTTGCGCTGCCTCCTCCAGACGTCTGGTGGAGTACAAACTATTACTAGTAGAAAGTATGACAATTTTCACGGACTTTTCATTTTCCTCCGATACGAAAGATTGGATCTGGCAACATCAACAACAAACTTCCTATAAAGGAATTTTCGACCAAGAAGTATGGGAAAGCTTAAATTACCCCGATAACTTAACGAGAGTTCTGTAGGTGTTTCTTTTCCGAAAATAACGATGGGGGTTTTTATTACAAACCGCTTCTCACTGTCTCCAAAACTGTTCTTAATTGAACGCTGTTTAAAGTCCTCAAAGTAAAAGCTATTATTGTCGAAGTTAGGGTGAGTTGGGTCCAGTAAAATAAAATGCAACAGCTTTTTCCCTTTCTGTCTAACTATTTCTATTTGATGGCAATGAATAGCACTTCCATCAGCTCCTGTGTCAATCTTGGCATCAATGTCCCAAAGGTTCATTTCCGGTAAATCAATTTTGTCGTAACGACCAATAGTTGTTTTAGTGGTTGATTTTGTCATCTACCTACTTAGAGCTTCTTAAGTTCTCCCGTCATTTTGAGTTAGTTAGTGGAGCAAAAATATCCCCTACCTTAGTATAAGTCTTCGGCTTGGACCACCTTTTGATTGATCAATTCCCTCAGGACTGTCTCTGTCATATCACTTTTAAATTCAAATTCATCTCTAATGTCCAAAACATAGGCTTTCAACCGCATTTTCAAATAAGAACGGCGTTGATGTACTTCATTGAGGAAGAGCACCTTAATTGGTTTGTTGAGATATACATATTTTGAAACCTGAGCGGCTTCCAAAGCGATTTTCCGGGCTTGACCGGTATCAACAGTTATAGGAAGATAAATCTCAGCAACTACCTGACAATTTGGTTCCCCTGCATTAGCATTAGATACTGACTGGTTCATTACTTCCCCGTTGGGAATACTCACCAGAGAGTCATCTGGAGTGACCACCTGAGTAGACCTCAATCCGATTTCTACTACCTCACCGTAGTACTTGCCAATTTCTATCTTGTCACCAACCTTGAAAGGTCTGTCAATGATAATAATAAGACCTCCGAAGATATTCCTGATTACATCCTGGGCGGCAAACCCTACAGCTATACCTATCGAAGCCGCTACTGCTATCAATGTTTCAACCGGTGGATTAATTACACCACCAACCACCACATAAACCGCCAATATCCACCCCAAGATTCTCACTACCGGAATAAACCCTTTCACCGTGATTCGATAACGGGCGCTGCGTTCGGCTAAAATATGCAACAGTTTGGTAAGTCCTTTAATGACCAGATAGGTAATCAGAAAAAATATTATGGACCATATAATCTTGCCAACAGAAATGAGTTTCAACACCGATTTAGGATTCATTTCACCTTCGGTCCGCAATTCTTTAGCAGGAATTGATGAAGCTGTATCAATTACTATTAACACAGTGTCTGTTTGATGAATAACAATGGTGTCCGAACTGGACAAGTAGATGTGTACTGCAGAATCTACATGAACCAGGGTGTCAGTATCTGTTTGTGCCCATCCATACAATACCGACAGCCAGGTAGTCACCATCAGTACCAGCTTTAGACATACACTCCTGCTCAGTTTCATTAGTGAAGTATATTTTTATCAGTCAATAGATTCACCACTTGCCTAAATAATAATGGATTGATGTAAAATCTTCCGTCCTTGTACACAATTATGCCGTCATCAAATAGAGGTAGCACCATAAGTTTACTTCTTTTCAGAGCTTGTCGAAACACCATGGAATGATCATTAATAGTAATCCCGTCATGTAAAAGCATGGCATGTAATGTAAATAGTTTTTCATCCGACAGCCGGGCCAGAAAGGAAAAATTTATAGCTTTCAATGATCTGAAGTACATAGCATCATCGTCAATTTCTTTTACCGCGCGAAGCCAATATATTAAAGCCAGGGAGACATTACTTTTAGCAATCCTGTTAAGATTAGTAAAGAACTCTTTCTGCAAGTATTTTTGCTTTTGGCCCTCGTCCATTTTTTTGAACTTGCTATTTTTTCGGTCCAATTTATGCGGCCTAAAACTGATATTGAACCCGCTCACACGGTGTCTTTTTAAGACCAGAGAAGTTACTTGTTGAGGCCTAAGAGGTTTAAGAATGATATTGTATGAGAAATAGTCATCAATGTTGGAAGTTTTGACCAGATATTGATAACTGTATTCATTTATGGTGGTAAGCCAAAAAATATTTTGATTGGTTCGGGTTGTCAATTCAATAATGATTTTGATACAGTCGAATCCATTGACCTTCCTCAAAAAGAAATGCTCGAGGTCTTCCAAGACCACTATTCTCTTTCCATCAAGTGTGTTCAGGTAATTTACCAGCGCATCGGTATCGGTCAAACTATTGGTTTCAAATAATTGTTGAAAAAATTTAAAAAAATCATCCCTGGAATAAATTTGCTGGGAGGTGTTGATACGAATGGTAGGAATGGTGCTTTTTAATTCCTGTAAAAAAAAATGTATCAATGTGGTGGCTCCGCTCCCCGCCTCAGCAATCAGGGCAGTTGCCCCATAATGACCCTCTTCCCAGTTTTCAAAGGCTTTTCTGAGACCCAGAGTTGCACGTTGTCTAGGTTCGTAAAAATACGGATTGTCCAAAGGGTTGATTTCAAATAAGCGCTGATAGACAAAGGGCATATTGCTCACAGTATGATCGGTGTCTGATAAAAATCCTGATACCTCGGCATTAAGTATCTGTGGGCTGGTACTTATACCATATTTTCGGGAAGTATCCCGATACTGCTTATACAGCATTAACCCTTTCCTCTTTAAATTTGTTATGAGTCGTGGGACTATCCTGTTGAGTTGATCCAGCAAATGAGTCCGAACTGCCTTGGTTTTCTCTATTGCCATGGCTTTGGCGATCCGAACTTGAATGTCAAATGCTTTGTCAATTTGGTTCAAAGCCATTATTCTGTTGTTAAACTCATTCACACCCGCGTGGATGGTCTCATCACCGGTAGTTGCTAATTCGGATAAAGCCTTTGCAATGTCCTGCAAGCGGCTGTGGGCTCTTTTAATGCCTTCTGTTGACATAGTTTTAGCCCGGTCATGCTGGGATTCATCATCTATTGCAGCCAGTGCGGTCTCCAGATTAAAGTCACATATATTGGAAATCTCCATCAATTGCTGTTGTGTGGACTCGATCACATCGGTAAACTCGGTACTTAAAGATTGTATTTTGTCTAAATAATTCGGTAATGCTTCGAACGTAATCAGATCCTTGGGTGCAATTTTATTTATATCAGATTCTTTTATGGGATGCTCGTAGCTAATATTCTTCACCATTGATCGCGATTCTGAAAGCTGCGATACCTGATTTCTGGTCTTGGTTTCAAGATTTTCTATCAATGCCGGAACATTTTGTTCTCTAATCAGTTGGATACAACCTGGAATCGATTGCTTTAAGAACCTGGAGGTTCCATACCGCATTTCTTTCAATGACTTTTTAAAATCTTCAGCGTGAGTTGATGAGACCTCCAATTCTCGCTGTTTGGCTGAAAGGAATTCGGAGATCTCTCTAATTGCCCCAAGAATTTTCCCGGAAATTCTGGTTTCCAGTTTCTGACTAACGAACAAGTACTGTTCCAGATTGGTGAACCTTGTTTTGAACAATTCGTGATCGAAGTTGTACCGGTCCGATAATACAGCCAGGGTATTTTGCCACCCACGCAACGTCTTCTTATAGGCCTTTTTCACCAGTTTATGGGCAGCCTCCAGACCTGAAGGCTCGAAATTCTTGGATGACAACTCAATAGTGCCAACCATATGGTAATTGGTCTGAAACATACCGTAAATCCGCTCCAGGCGGTTGACGGTCATACCTGGAATGGATTCGGCAAGTTCATTTATCTTACTCAGGATCTGGTCAATAGTACCATCCTGATTCGTAGAAACCGTAATCACTTGCTGGTTTTCTTCCCCGATCATACTTACAAATTTCTGATCCAGACTGGCTTCAACCTCATAGAGTTCATGAGTTGAAGCAGCAACTGCCCTATTAATTGCTTGTACCATATCTATCAAATGTTCCACCAGCAGGTCCCTGAAATGGTAGGTTACCAATCCCTTCAATGGGATATCGTGTTTCCAGGGCTTTATCTCAGTGACTGGCTTACCGGTTTTATTTCTAACCCAATTAGCGAACCTTTGTGGGATCCACCCCAAGACAAGCGCCCACCTTTTGATTCTTTTACTGACTTTGATGCGGAAAGTGTCATTGGCAGAAGGCTGGAACCTATCTAAACTCTGATACTCTAGTAAGGCCTCTGGAAGAGTATCGGTATAATTTTTAAGTTCTATAAAATATTGATTGAAATCTTCATCCAGATCGATGTCTTCATTAATGACGGCGATATTGTTTACCGAATTGCCCAAGGACTCCTTTAGTGTTTTCATTTTTCGAAGCATCTCCAACACCTCTACTTTGTTGTCTTCTTGATCGATTTTGGTATAATATTCCGCTAAACTACTCTTGGCCTCATTAATCAATTGTACCTGGTCCTCAAGTTTATTAACCAAAACAGGTATCAAATGAGCTAAGACCAATTCCTTGATTCGGTGGAAGTATTGTTGATGTTGATGATTCATAGTGCTGATAAACAGCTGATTAAAATAGGAAGTCAACCTTTTAAAAGGAACCTATTTTACTAAATATAATACACTCGAACGGTATTTCTATGCTAATATCGAACAGAAGCATGGGAATAATGTACTAGAGAGAACAGCAGTTGGTTCTAATCCGGTTTTGAGGGGTTAGGTAATTCAGGTGTTGGTTCCTTTGTCTTTTGTGATTCAAGTGAAGGGGATTCAAGCAAAATTTCTCCTGGGGTTTTCTCAAGACCTTGGCCATTTCGTATCAGACCGTACATCATGACTAAATTGCTGATAATGATCACCAGGAACAGAATTGCCGGGCTGAAGTTGCTAATTTGGTGTTGTGAAGGAATGCTGTAGAATAGTAGGATTGTAATTAGTCCTCTAGGGGCTACATAAAGAGCAGGGAATACTTGTTTTGGAGTAATAAGCCGGAGCGCGGCCCAGCGAAAAAGATACATAATGGCCAGCGCCAGAATAGCCACTACAAATACCGAAAGTTGATTAAATCCATCCAAAGTAATCGACATCCCAAAGACTATGAAAAAGAACGTCCGGATCAAAAAGGAACTTTCAAGAGTGATTAGTTTTATTTCAGACAATAATTCCTGGTATGCTTCAGGGATAATATATCGCTTTAAAAACCCTCTGAAGAACACATTGATGTTGTTTAACATCAAGCCAAACGCTAGTACAAACATCAACGATGATAAGTGGAATAACTTACCCGTCGCGAATAGAAGAACTAGTACCGATATAGGTAAAAATAGTTTAACCTCACCGGTTACTTTTTGAATTAGTATTATGATTAGATAGCCGAACGCTACTGCAATAAAAACTGTTAGTCCAATGTTCTGCACTACATGAAGACTAATGGCAGTAAAACCCTTCAGTTCCACACTGTCAAGGATAAAATAAAATATCATGATGCCAAGGATATCGGAAAATGCAGCTTCAATTACTAGAAACTCCTTGTCTTCACCAATAAGATTGGCCACACTTGGAATAATAATAGCACTACTCATGATTGACAGGGGAATTGCATATACCAGGGCTTCGAGTTGGTTGACCTCAAAGAAGAATTTAATTATCAGGGCAATTCCAAAAGTGGTAAAGATCAACAGTATCAGGGCAATCATAAGCGATTTCCCAAAGAGTCCTGCTTTTTTCTTGACAAGGTGCAGGTCAAGAGCTGCTTCCAATACGATCATTACCAACCCGATGGTTCCAAGTGTTTCCAGAGTTGGGCGAAGAGTTTCACCATCAAACTCAACCATAAAACTAATTACAAACCCAGTTATGATTAACATCAAAACCGCTGGTACATTGGTTCTACGAGCCAATGAATTGAAAAAATATGACAGTATAACGATGACGGAGGCAGCTATTAACGCCCAATAAACGTTAAATTCCATGGTTAGTTTCTCATCCAAAAATAGGGTGTGATCAGGATCAAGACGGTAAAAAGTTCAAGTCTCCCCAGAAGCATTAAAAATGATAGGAACCATTTGCCGGTTGTTGGTATATGAGCAAAGGTATGTGCCGGGCCTACACTGCCAAGTCCTGGTCCAATGTTACCTAGTGAAGTAGCTACGCTGCCTAAAGCAGTTTCGAAGTCCACTCCAATTAATCCCATCACGCAAGTGCTGATCACAAAAATTGTAAGATATATCATAATGAAAGCCAGCACATTTGAAGTAATTTCCTGACTTACGGCTTTTTCATTCAACCTAACGGGGATTATGGCAGCTGGATGGATCTGCCTTTTCAACTCAAGGACGCCATTTTTTAAAAGTAGCAAGTGGCGGACGATTTTGACCCCACCTGCGGTTGAGCCGGCAGAGGCTCCTATAAACATAAACATAAAAAATAGAATAGTTAGGGCGGGAGTCCAGGTGGTAAAATCGGCTGAGATAAAACCAGTAGTGGTAATAATAGAAACTACCT
This sequence comes from Flammeovirgaceae bacterium, assembly GCA_003229495.1. Lineage (GTDB taxonomy): Bacteria > Bacteroidota > Bacteroidia > Cytophagales > Cyclobacteriaceae > SZUA-3. Next base: position 10,395 of record QIEB01000259.1, on the reverse strand, counting down.
GAAACATGGCATTCCGAAACGATTCCTCAAAGTCCCCATCTGAGCTGGCAAATAAACCAAGGGAGACTATAATTCCCATAGATACTACCCCAATCAAATATACCCTGAATTCTTCGTTGGCCCATATTTTGCGGAAGTTGCCTTTAAACCCAAAATAAGTCAAAGTGAAATTTGTCCCAGCGATAAACATGAAGAGGATTATTACATAGTGTATGTAAGGATTATTGTAATGTGCAATACTATTCTGTTTTGTGGAAAACCCTCCGGTGGCCATGGTAGTGAGACTATGATTCATTGCATCATAAACTGACATGCCTCCCAAAAGCAATAATACAAATTCCGCAAGGGTAAGCCCGACGTAAATGATCCAAAGCCGCTTTGCCGTTTCTGTGATTCTGGGCTGCAGCTTATCCGGTCTCAGACCAGGTGCCTCGGCAACAAACAACTGCATACCTCCAATGCCCAACAGCGGGAGAATGGCCACTGCCAGTACTATGATACCCATCCCACCCATCCATTGGGTAAGACTTCTCCAGAATAAAATTCCTTTGGGAACGGATTCTATGTCATTAAGGATACTAGCGCCGGTAGTGGTAAACCCTGATATAGTTTCGAAAAAAGCATTGGTGAAATTTGGTATGGCCCCTGAAAAAATATAGGGTAGCGTTCCTGCCAATGACATGCCCAACCATCCCATGGTCACGATTAGGTACCCGTCACGCTTACTCAGTGTATCATTTAACCTTTTACGAGTGGACCACCAAAGACAGCCACCGACGCCGGCTGAAGTTAACCCGGACATGATCAGGGGAAACACACCTCCCTCCTGATAAAAAAGAGAAACCGGAAGGCACAGCAACATGAACACTCCGTTAATGATCAGTAAAATGCCCAGCAGGCTGCCGATGATTTTAAAGTTGAATCTCATCTATTGGGAGCCCTATTTAAAGAGACTTTCCACTTTGGCTATACACTCTGGTTTGCTAAGTACCACCACCCGGTCTTTCGGTTTAAACTTAAATCCTCCCGTGGTAGTAAATCCCTGACGTTTTCTAATCACTCCTCCTACAATGGCCGACTTGGGAAAATCTACATCTTTTAGCTCCATTTCAACAATTTTTGAAGATCCGGTAACCTCATATTCCAGGATTTCAGCATCAACTCCGTGTATGCTGGTTAAATCCAATACCTCACCCTGACGGATGTACCTAAATATAAAATTTGCTGCTATCAATTTTTTGTTGATCATGGTGTCAACGCCCACATTTTGAGATAAGTGTATGTAGTCGATATTTTCTACCAGAGCAATAGTCTTGGGGACACCCTGGTTTTTTGCAAGTAGACATGATATGATGTTGCTTTCAGAGTTTCCAGTCACGGCAATAAAAGCGTCCATTTCGGCAATCCCTTCGGACTTCAACAGTTCCACATCGCTTCCATCAGCGTTGATAACCAAGGTGCCCGGTAGCTGGTCTGCTAGCTTGAAACACTTTTCTTTATCCATTTCAATCAACTTGACATGGTATTTGATACTCAACTTACGAGCTGTGTGGAAACCAATCTTGCTACCCCCCAGTAGCATGACGTTCTTTATATTACGACGTTCTTTAGAGGTAAAGCTCAACACCCTTTCAATACCACTTGGTTCGGTAATAAAATAGGCATGATCATTTAATTGGAACTCGGTATTTCCCCTGGGGATGATAGTCTCATTATTGCGGAGAATGGCTACTGTTATAAAGTTATGATCGGGGTTAAGGTGCGCCAGTTCAGCGATGGCCTTGTTGTGCAAAGCACTGCCCTCGTCCACGTTAATCCCTATCAGGGACAACAGTCCATGGTCAAAATCAAAAGTGTCAGTTACAGCGGTTTCTTTCAACAGCCTTTTAATCTCGCGTGCGGCAAGTGATTCCGGCGATATCAACTCGTCGATCCCCAGCTGCTTCAGTGCGGTCTTTTCCTTCTTTAGTAAAAACTCAATATTGCTGATACGGGCCACGGTTTTTTTGGCACCCAGTTGCTTGGCAATGATGGCAGTAGCCAGGTTGGTTTCCTCAGAAGAGGTAACAGCAAGCAACAAACTGGCCTTGGAAACCTTAGCCTCTTCCAATACGCTGAAATAGGTGGCATTGCCTATTATTACTGCCACATCCATGGAGTTGGCAACCTGTGTGAGCTTGTCTTTGTCCGTGTCGATTAGGACAATATCCTGCTTTTCATAGGCAAGCAGTTTTGCTAAATGGAAACCGACTTCACCTGCACCGGCAATGATTATTCTCATAGAATTTTAGGATAGCCCAGGAAATATACGGAAAAAGGTTTTAATTTATTCCGTAAAATACTGCTCTTCTACATATTTCAGCTGGTCTTTCATTTGCTGAATATGTTCATCAAGAGAGTCAATTTTTCCCTGGAGCTCAGGAATTTCTGATTCCAGCCGCTCAATATCTGCGGTATTTTGCTGGTTTTTCCTTTCCAGTCCGCCGCTGCGACTGGAATTGGTTTCGTTGTTCAATTTCTTCTCGTTTCTGGAGATCTGAGCGCGCATGTTACTGATGGATTTTTCCGACTTTTCGATGGACTTTTTATTACTACTGATCAATTTAAGGTCATTTTCAATAATATCATTATAATATTCTGTATAGTGGTAGCGTAGGTAATCCCTGGAAAAATGTCTTAACCGTTCCATTTCTTCACTATAATCTTCGGGATTGATCCATACATCATAACCCAACATAAGAGATATTCCCATTTTAGTTTGTGAGCCCTCTGTGAAAAAAGTGAGACGTAGATCTCCTCGCTTGTCCGTCACCTGTGGAATACTGACCTTTTCCAATAATTCCTCATTTTTCCCGTTATCCCTGCTTTTTGTGCCGAACTCCTGCTTGGTAAAGTCTTCAAAGGTCTTTTCATAGAAGCTCATGTTGTCATTAAGAGGTGCTGACCATGAATCTACAGATACGTCCGCGACCGCAATTTGACGATGGATGACCATAAGGTCCTGACTGTACAAGGAAAAGGAAAACAATAAACACCAGGTTATTAGTACATTTTTCATGTTGAACTGGTTTTGATAACAATTATTCAATCAATTTTCTTTTGGTGGCATTGACAAATAGCAAATTTCCCAAATCGTCGTAGTCATCAAATACCCTAGCCCCTAATTGTTTTAGAGCCTCACTTCTGAAACCAACGATAATTAGGTCTGCTGTTTTGGATTTTCGGTGAATGATATCCCTTACTTACATCCTGTTTGTGGGTAATTACCTCAATATTGTGGGCCGAAATGGGAAGCCTTCCGGAGATGATCAGTTTATTGAGTTTCTGGCGTTCTTCACTTACCTCAGATTCCGGGAAGATGGCGAGTATATTTATTTGTGCTTTTTTCCAATCAGGATGACCCAATATAATATAACCCAAAAGAATCATCAAACTAGCATTGGTAAAGTCCCTGGGAGTGATCCAGATGTGAATTTCTTTATGATGCCCAAAGCCTTTTTCTGTTGTCGATAGCACACAAGCATCAAATTCAGCTGATTTCACCAAAGGGTAATTCTCGATGATCTCTTTTAGGTGTGTAGGTTCATGACGAGAGTACTCAAATAGAAACAGATTTACCTCCTGCCCGCTGATACTGGGAAGTTGCAATGATTGGGCTATAGCACTGGTATAGGAAGGACTGATCATGGTATCCACATATACCTTGCTGTGTTTTTTCTTTGCCACCTGGATCATCCCCTCCAGATCTATTTTAGCTTCCAGGTTAGACTCTTTGGAAAAGTATCCGTGTTTCAGGTGAATGTAGGTGCCAAATCCATAGCGATGTGAAAGCCAATGCATAAGTTCAAATGCAGATGGTCTATTGAAGAAGTCCTCCGAGATACAGATAACTGAAGGTCTCCAGTGCTTGCTTTCGGCTTTGTCTGATTTTTGTAAAAATACCTGAATTTGTCTCATCAGTTGAAACATCACTCCCTGAAAGATCTTGGCCATTCCCTCTTTGGAATCTCGCCGTTTGGTTATTACCAAGTAAATCAGGGACATAATAAGTAATGAAACAAACGCATATCCTGTATTCATCTTGAACATAAGATAGAAACACAACAAAGCTCCCAATAGCGAGATATACCAGCGGGATTTAAAAATTGGGCGATAGGAGGGATCAGCAGCAAAATGTTGAAAAAATGAAATAGTACAAATGGCCCCATAGGTTACCATAAAGAATATGGAGATGATCTCTGCAACAAAGTTAATATCACCAATGAACACAAAGAATAAGGCCATCAAACTAGTGACACGAGTAGCATTTACCGGCTCCTTACGCAGAGAATGATTAAGAGCTAGCCATTGGTTTATATTGGAGAAAGGCAGTATGCGGTCCACTGATAGTGCCTGAAGTGTACGAGGGGCCACCATGAAACTTCCCAATGCTGAAGATATGGTGGCGGCTGCCAGACCAATGGGAATGATAGGACCCCATAAAGAAATTTTGGACATGATCAATTGATCATTCAATAAATCCTCTGAGGAAGCTGATATAGCTAGTTTGTAAGCGATGAAAATATAGACCACCATACCCAAAACAGTAGCTCCCAGTGTACCCCATGGGATAGATTTGCTGGGATCTTTAAGATCTCCGGACAGCCCTACGCCTGCTGTCATACCGGTGAACCCCGGAAACACAATAGCAAAGACCACAAAAAATTGATCGCTACCCGTGAACTTGGTTAACAGACTGTCAGAAGCATCGGCTAGTTGGTAATCAGGATGTCCTACAAAAAACAACAGCAGCGAAAGAAAGAGGATGCCGACTACCACGTACAACACCTTTAAACCCAAATTTGCGCCTTTGGTTATCATCAACCAACTCAGGAAAATTATCGATGGCAGGCTAATCATGCGACTGGTTATCATGAAGCCCCATTCTTGATGAATGAAATTTGTGATTGGGGAGAAAGCTTCCGCAAAGGCAATCACATAAAAAGCTACGCTGACAGCTTGTGAGAAGTATAGGGCTACTCCAATAGCAGCTCCAATATTAATGCCAAATGAGCGGCTAATAATATAGTACTCTCCGCCTCCTTCTACTTTCTGATTGGTGGCAATTTCAGCAATGGCCATGGCAGTAGGAATAGTAACCAAATGTCCCACCACAATTATGATCAACGCCCCAATAAACCCCAGGCTGCCTACGGCGTAACCAAATCGCAAGAACATGATAGCTCCTAGAATGGTCGATATGGCCGTAAGAAATACCGGAGCGGTGCCGAAATTGGCTTTACTCTTGACTAGATTTTCCAAGATATAAAACTACAAATCATGTACGTATAACTGACTATTTGAGTTAGCTGTTAAAGCCAATACCTTTTCCGCGATATCCATGGTCCTCAAGATCTTTTGCAGCTCGCAACACCTTTGATTTAAGGTTTTCCTTAAATTTCTCAAGACTCCCTGCTATCTTTTTATCATGGCATCCCAGGATTTGTGCTGCTAGAATTCCCGCATTACGTGCCCCATCAAGCGCTACAGTGGCTACAGGTACTCCTCCAGGCATTTGTAAAATGGATAATACAGAATCCCATCCGTCTATTGAGTTACGCGACTTAATAGGTACTCCGATTACCGGCAAGGTGGTAATGGCAGCTACCATACCCGGTAAATGTGCGGCGCCACCTGCACCTGCTATTATTACCTTTAGGCCTTTTTCCCGGGCCCCTGATCCATAGTCAAACATCCTTTCGGGTGTACGATGTGCAGATACCACCGTAAGATCAAATGGGATACCCAGTTCTTCCAGTACTTGTGCTGCCTCCTGCATTACTTTTAAATCAGATTGACTACCCATAATGATACCAATTTCTGCTTTACTCATGATATAATCTTTAAATGATTTTTTATAATACGGGCCTTTTCTTCCAGGCTTTGTCCCTCAGTTTCAACAAGAGTGACATGCCCCATTTTTCTGAAGGGCTTGGTTATTTTTTTTCCGTACAAATGTATATGTACTCCCTCCATAGCTAAAATTCTGGTCAACCCTTGGTAGACAGCTGGCCCCTGAAACCCTGGCTCACCCAGCAGATTAACCATGGCTGTGGAACCACAACTGGCGGTACTTCCTAAAGGCCAGTTCATGACTGCTCTCCACAGCTGTTGGTACTGGGAAGTTTGGTTTCCTTCAATGGTATGATGGCCGCTATTATGGGGTCTCGGAGCAATTTCATTTACTACAATGGTACCAGATCTATCTACAAACATTTCAACAGCTAAAAGTCCGACCATATTAAGCTCCTTGATGACTTTCCGGGCCAATTCCTGAGCTTGGCGCTCCTGTTGCTTGGTTATTCGGGCAGGGGCAAATAAATACTCCACCAGGTGATATTGAGGATTGAATACCAGTTCCACGGTTGGGAAAGTACTTATTTCTCCATCCTGATTTCGCGCCACAATAACGGATATCTCTTTTTCAAAATCTACCAGTTTCTCCAGCAACCCCGGTCCGGTCAGTAGATCCTCAAAATCTTCTCCTGTTATAATTTTTTGCACTCCCCTGCCATCATAACCAGCTTTCCCCAGTTTAAAAAATGCCGGTAACATGTGCTCATGGCTCCTGGCTTCCGCCGAATTTTCTACTAACACAAACTCAGCGGTGGGTATACTATGATCCAGATAGAACTTCTTTTGTTGGCGTTTGTCTTGTATCAATTCAATGATTTCTGGCTGGGGCCATACCCTTTTTCCTTCACGAACCAGTTGTTTAAGTGCGTCTGTATTGACGTTCTCAATTTCTATGGTGACCAGCTGGCAATCCCGGCCAAAATCCAGTACCGTCTGATAATCGGTAAATTCACCATGAACAAAGCTATGGGCGATTAAACTACAAGGAGCAGATGGATCAGGATCTAAAATCGAAATCTCCAGATTAAAGTCAATAGCAGACTGGATAAGCATCCTGCCCAATTGCCCTCCGCCTAGTATTCCAATATTTGTCGGTTGATCAATCAAACTGTACAGATTAATAACATTCGAAATAAGTTAATCTTCACCAAAGGTTAAAGATTAGAGCTATCTTTTTCAATATCAATTCCCATCCGGGCCATCAGTTCGGTGGCGTTAAAACTTTCACATATTCCAGGGCGCAACTTGTAGTCAAAGCTGAGCTCGCCTGCTCTCAGCTCACTATTAAAACTGAAATTTTGTATATACTGGTGATGTTGGGACAGCTCCCCTAATGAAAGGTCATGCGTTGATATAATCCCGATTGCCGGTCCCTGATGAAGTTGCCTGATTAGAGTGGAAGAACCCAGATGTCGGTCCCGGGAATTGGTTCCTTTTAGCAGCTCGTCCAATAAAAAAAGTGTAGGTATACCTTGTTTTAATTGTTCGATCAACTGGCTGATACGTTCCAGTTCTGCATAAAACGAAGAAACATGTTGTTCCAGGGAGTCTGTAGTGCGCATGGAGGTAAAAAGAGAAAAATCACCCATTTGCATGCTTTCCACACATACAGAAGCTCCCATTCCTGCCAGTACCCCATTTACTCCAATAGTCCTTAGGAAGGTGCTTTTACCGGACATATTGGACCCGGTCAGCACCACAATTGCACCTTTCTTTTGTAATTCAAAGTGGTTCGTAACCCTTTCATTTTGAGGAATTAAGGGATGTCCCATTGCTTTTACCTGAAATATGTAATTTTCTTCTACTACTGAAGGAAACACAAATTTTCTTTGGCTATGTGCGGCTAGTCCCAGCGACACTAACAATTCGTAGCAATTTATTGAATGAAACCACTGAGAAACATGAGCACTGTGCTTCGATTTCCAACTTTCCGCCTGAAGCAGCCAGATTAAATCTAATAAGAAGTAAACATTAAAGACCCAGTAAAAGGCATTTTGTCTAACCTCGATATGGGACAGAATGTTTTTCAACTGCTTTATGGTTTGGGAAGCCTGTGCTTTTTTGTCTATAAAGGGACGGCGGAGGTCCTGCAACATAGGACTGTGAAAATCCGAATTCTCAATACATCCAATCATGGACTCATATGCCCTAAGAGTATTTATACTTCGATGGGTTTCATCATAGGTATTTTGGGCAATTGGTTGTACGCGTTTTAACAGCAGGGCATTTATGGCCAATATGGCCAATACCAAATACCCAGACAAGATTCCGCCGAAAAATGCAGCTGTTAGGACCAGGGCCATGAACGGTAACCCGAACAGTGCCGGCTTAAACCATTTAGGATTTGTAGATTTCGCATTCACCCAATCGATAAACGGTTGAATGTCCGTATCGTGAGCTTTGAAAGCCAATCCACAGGCCAGGAACTGTTGTCCCCATTTCGGAGATGAGGCCAGCTCTTTAACGGTCTTCTGGCGGGAAAGGATTTCAGTTATAGCAGATTTTTGCATAAGACTTTTTGCCAGCAACTGCTCTCCACCTTTGGTTACCGTTCGATTCAACCACTGAAAAAGTGAATGGGATCCGAAAAGGTCAAGATCAAGACAGTACGGATGCTTTTGATCAATATACTGGGCGCCATCAGGGAAGGAGTGAAGATCCAGCGATAGCCGCTTAAGCTCGCTTTGATTTATTTCTATCAAAAGGTCAAAGTGTAGTTTTTTTGCTTTGACCCTGTTGTGAATATTGATCAGTCTGCCAAAGATAACTCCAAAAATCAAGGTCACACCTGCCAGCACCAGCCCGGACAGGTAGTAAATCCCCGTACCCATCAGGGCCATAAAAAGAAGAAATACCACCACCCTCCAAAATGATAATCGATGGGATTTTCTCTGCAGTTTATCACTATGAGAGCGGAACCCTGTGATGTTGTTTTGGTACCAGTCTTGTGTTGTATTTGCAGTCATACCTTATGACGTGCAAGATAGTCGACATTACGCAGATGATCCAGAGTCACCTATTAATTAAGCACCAAGTACCAAATGACAAAAAGACAAATAAGCGCCAAATATCGATGATCAAGGCATCAAACCGTGCCCCATGCTCCCTGCTCCGTTTATTGTTTCTTGATATTCGAAATATCTAGAGTGGTCCTGTTCAAAAGATAATATAACCCTGTGGTCACCCTGTAGGTAGGGGTTAATTGAGTGCCGGTAATATTTGCGTAAAGCGGTAACTCCACACCTAAATTGAATGTTAGCTTGTTAGCTATACTCATGGCAACAGCCGGGTTGATGAAAACCCATTCACCACCGGTATTAGGTATTTCAGAACCTCCTGCTTCGTCCATAAAGGCTTTTCTATATCGAAAAGTCAAAGAGGGGTCCATAAGCAATTTACCTAATACTATACGGTCGGAGATACCACCTAATAGTTGAAATTCCTTACCGAATTTGTATGATTGGGTTAGCCTGAAATTTTCGTTGGTGCCAGTTTGACGATAACTAGACACCAGAGAAAGGCTCATGCTCTTTCGACTTTGCAGCTGGTGCACTAAAAAGGACCAAAATATACCGTCCCAGGCACCGCTTCCAGGTTGAAGATCGGCCCCTAGCAGGATGCCATTAACGGTCAGATCAGAAGCGCCAGTAGGTAGTTTCGGGCCAGCTCCCACAGTCCATAACACCGGCCCATGGGTGATGACATTGTACTTAAATAGAATTACCGCATCTCCAATACCATCAGTACGTTGATTTTGGTCCGGGAGGCCAGGGTTTTGTATTCTCCGTTCCTGGCTCACAAAAGAGAGAAAAATATCTGTGGAAAATCTTTTTGAAAATGTATATCCGGTTTCAAATAAGACAGATTGCGTTATTCTTTGCCGGTTGCGCTCATCCAGTTTCTCGGTGCCCACCTTAAGCGTCCTTAGCATATTAAGATCATATGTTAGGGCAAACTGCCAGGTATGCTTGTCAGCAATGGGCATTCCCAGGTTCCCTGTTAGAGGTACACCACCGGAACAGCAGGTTTGTCCCCAAACAGCTAGCGGGCTAAATTGTAGAATGACCAGCCCAATAAGAATGAAAAGCTTATGGATCAATTGAGATTGTGTTAATGACGTTTTCCAGATAACAACAATTTGTCAAAAATAATTTGTCCAGATGACGACAATGATTGAATGATTGAATGAGTGAAGGACTGATTGACTGAATGGAATAAGACAACCCAGGTAAACCTTGCATGGCCTTGATCATTCCCCAAATCGTTAATCGGCGTTCGGTATTCGATTGTTCCTCACCCCCTCTCCCCCTAACACCCTAGCACCCTCGTCCCTCGCCCCCTAACACCCTTGTCCCTTCGTCCCTCGTCCCCTCGTCCTTCGTCTCTGGTAATTTTCAATTCACTCCAAATAATAGACTCTTTTTACCCGTTCACTTAAATTAGTCAAAAGCTCGTAAGGGATGGTTCCAATAGAATCGGCCAATTGTTGAATAGTTTGCA
>QIEB01000208.1 GCA_003229495.1 Flammeovirgaceae bacterium | reverse complement strand
GGACTCCTTTCTCCGCGAATAGCCCCAATTGCTGCAGCAAACTTTGATTAATAGTACGTGCACCTAAGCTTCCGCCAATAACCAGGATTACCGGCCTGTTTTCATCCAGTTGGTAAAAGCTCAGTGCCTCACTTCTTTTATTGTGCACATTTTTGAGGTCCTCGCGTACGGGATTTCCAGCCAATATTATTTTCTCCTGAGGGAAGTAGCGTTCCATATGCTCATAGGCTACACATATTTTTTGGACCTTATCCGCCAACCATTTATTGGCTAACCCGGCATAACCATTTTGTTCCTGAATAAGCGCGGGGATCCCTCTTTGGGTGGCCGCATACAATAAAGGACCACTGGCGAAACCTCCTACGCCCACCACTACCTGGGGTTTGAAATCATCCAGGATAATTCTAGCTTTTCGAATACTGGACCACAGCTTAAATGGGAACAATAAATTCTTCCAGGTTAACTTCCTTTGAATACCGGTAATAGGAAGTCCTATAATTTTGTACCCTGAAGCAGGAATTTTTTCCATTTCCATCCTGCCCTCAGCGCCTACAAACAAAATCTCGATATTGCTATCCAGCTGCTGTAAAGCGTTGGCAATAGCCACAGCCGGATAAATATGGCCTCCGGTACCGCCTCCTGATATAATTACTCTCAACTTATTTGTGCTCACTTCTTTCATCAGGCGGCCTTGGACAAATTTCTGTTTACTTTAATCTTGCGCTTCAACGGCTGGTTGGGTTCCTCTTTACTTACACTGAGTATAATGCCAAGAGCAATTCCGTTGAACAACAGGGAAGTACCTCCCATACTTAGTAGTGGCAAGGTAAGCCCTGTGATGGGGCCAAGCCCCACTGCGACTCCCATATTCACCAGAGCCTGGAGTACCAGAGCAAATGCCAGTCCGGCAGATAATAATCCGCCAAATGCCCTTTCACTTTTGGCTACTGTCCGCATTCCCCGATATAACAGGATCAAATACAGTCCAATAACTACCACCCCACCCAGTAAGCCGTACTCCTCGATGATTATGGCATAGATAAAATCAGAATATGGATGTGGCAGGAAGTTTCGCTGATCGCTTCGGCCGGGTCCTTTCCCGGTAATACCACCCGTTGCTATGGCTATGTAGGATTGTTTGGCTTGGAATGGTATTTCATCCTCATTGAAAAAACCTTGTACTCGCGAAATGACGGTTTCTCCACGCTGACCAAATTGAACTGCTAAACTTCCTGCTAATGCACCCACTAATAGTAGCATTAATAAATATCTTATAGGAACCCGCCCGATGAACATGACCAGCAGACAAGTCACAAATAGTAATAAACCTGAAGAAAAATCGGTCATAGCGATTAATCCGCAAATAATACCGCACCACAAGAGCATGGGAATAAATGATTCTTTAAAATCATCGATGTTTTGTTGTCTTTTAGAAAGCATACTGGCCAGATTCGCGATGAGCGCCAGTTTGGCAAGATCAGAAGGTTGAAATGGTTGATTTACTAGGGGTATTGTAATCCATCTGGAGGCTTCATTAATGGTTACTCCGTATTTCCAGGTAATCAGTAATAGAGGTACTGAAGCCCAAAGAGCAAACCGCGACAATTTTGAATAGTATTTATAATCAATCTTATGGGCTACCCACATGGCCACCAGGCTTATCAAAATCAACCCGGCATGCTTTATTAAGTAATGCTCGGTGTTCCCATCCATCATTTTATAAGCCAGGGTGCCAGTGGCACTATAAACCACCAATATGCTAAGTATGGACAAAGCAATCACCACAAACCATATTACAGGATCACCATTTAGGTTCTTTTGTGTCCAGTTTTTAATCATGATACTAGTAGTTCAAAGCCCCTAGCTTTTTTTTTATCATTTACAATACTCTTGAACTGGTCGCCCCTGTCTTGATAGTTTTTGAATAAATCAAAACTGGCACAGGCTGGTGATAGCAATATCACATCCCCCTCTGAGGCAGCGTCCATAGCAAGAGCTACCGCCATTTCCATGCTGTCAGCCTCCATCCAGGTTGGAATCCGACTTCCAAACGCTTCTTTCAGCGCCCGATTATCCAATCCCAGACAAATGAGGGCTTTTACTTTTGAGCAAACAATGTCTTCGATTGCCTGGTAATTATTTCCTTTATCCACTCCTCCGGCAATCCAGATCACCGGCTGATCGTAGCTTTGCAGCGCATAAAACACCGCATCTACATTGGTAGCTTTAGAATCATTTACAAAGGATACTCCCTCTACCATTCCCAGATATTCCAGTCTGTGGGCGGTATTTTCAAAGCTGCCAAGGGCAACTACCAATTCATGTAAAGGGATATCGCATAATAGAGCAGCTAGAGATGCCGCCATGGTATTTACCATATTGTGAGGTCCCTGAAGGGAAATATCCGAAACCGATATCTCCATGGATGATTCATCTGATGGTGTGTTCATGTTGAAGTGCAGTTTATCACCTTCCAAGAAAGCGCCTGGTTTCTGGTGGCGTGCCATGGAAACCGCGAAACGTGCTGCTTCAAGTTGCTGTCTTTGCAAATTGGAGGTAATCACTTCGTCATCAGCAAAATATATGAAACAATCCTCCCCGGTCATATTTTGAATAATTCTGAATTTTGAAGCCACGTATTGTTGGAAGTCGTGGTCATATCTGTTCAGGTGGTCTTTCGTTATATTCAACAGAATGGAAATATGAGACCTAAACTGAAACATGGTGTCCAGTTGAAAACTACTGATCTCCACCACATAGTAGTCGTATTGATCATCGATCACTTGTTTTGCTAAACTGTGGCCCACATTTCCCGCCAGTCCGGCCTTGATCCCACATTGTTTAAGAATGTGATGGGTCAGCAGGGCGGTGGTAGTTTTCCCATTGGTACCAGTAACAGCAATCATGCGGGCCTTGGTATATCTGGCAGAAAACTCAAGTTCAGATATTACCGGTATACCCTGTTTTAGACATTCTTGAACAATCTCTACCTGATCTGGAATTCCTGGGCTTTTAATCACTTCGGTTGCTTGCAGTATCTTTTTGTAGGAATGTATGCCTTCCTCAAAAGTTATATCCTGCTCCAGTAATTGTCTTTTATAGCGGTCCTGGATAGATCCGTGGTCCGATACAAATACCTCTAGTCCCTTGGCCTTGGCCAACAATGCGGCACCACATCCACTTTCTCCCGCCCCAAGTATTACAATGTTGTCTGCCATTTATCTCAGTTTTAAAGTTGCTAATGAGAATACTGCTAATAGCACGCCGATGAGCCAAAACCTGGTGGCAATTTTAGACTCATGGTATCCTTCCATTTGGTAATGATGATGGAGGGGTGCCATTTTGAAGACCCTGCGGCCCTCTCCGTATTTCTTTCTGGAGTATTTGAAATAAAGCACTTGAATTACTACCGATAGGTTTTCCAGAATAAATACTCCACATAAAACTGGAATCAAAAGCTCTTTCCGCAGGGCCAATGCCAATACGGCGATTACCGCTCCCAAAGTCAGACTCCCGGTATCCCCCATAAATACCTGTGCCGGAAAACTGTTGTACCAAAGAAACCCTATGGCAGCTCCAACTAAGGCAGTGCAAAAAATTACCAGTTCACCCGAGTTGGGCAAGTACATAATATTCAGGTACTCAGACCAAATCATATTTCCCGACAGGTATGCGAAGATAGCCAGTGCCAAAGCGACGATAGCAGAAGTGCCTGCCGCCAGACCATCTATTCCGTCTGTAATATTTGCGCCGTTAGAAACCGTCATAATAGCCAGTATTACCACTACCACATAGACAATCCAAGTAAGGTCCTTATCAAGCCAGCCCACCAATACCTTGTAATCAAACTCGTTGTTCTTTACGAATGGAATGGTAGTCTTTGTCGACCTGATATCATGATATTCTGTATTGAAGTTGTCAGATTGTTGAACAGAAAGCGGTGCATCAAATTGTCGTATCACCACATCCGGATGAGTATAAAGCATCACCCCCACAAATAATCCCAGTATTATCTGACCACCTATTTTAAATCTTCCCTTTAAGCCAGCCTTGTTCTTTTTAAAAACCTTTATGTAGTCATCCACAAAACCCACCAACCCCATCCAAATCAGGGCTATTAACATTAACTGGATATACACATTATCCAGCTTGGCAAATAAGATAGTTGGGAAGAAAATGGCTGCGATAATTATGACGCCGCCCATGGTAGGTGTTCCACTTTTTTCCATTTGGCCCTTCAGACCCAGGTCCCTGATGGTCTCACCTACTTGCTGGCGGTGCAGGTAGTCAATAATCCGTTTCCCCAAGGCAATGGTAATCAGGAGGGACACGATGACCGCCATCCCAGCTCTGAAACTGAGGTATTGAAATACCCCGGCTCCAATCAAATCATACTCGCGGTCTAAAAAATCAAATAAATAATACAACATTCCCGTAACACAACATAAAAAATAGCGCTTTGCTTATTACTCCGTCCCTCCCTTTACCAATTCCATCATTTGAGTTAACACAACTTTATCGTCGAAATCATGACGTATTCCTTTTATTTCCTGATAAGTTTCATGTCCTTTCCCGGCTACCAGTATAATATCGTGGTTGGTTGACAACGAACAGGCAGTTTTTATAGCTTCCTTTCGGTCCACAATAGATAAAACCTTCTTCAGATGTACAGCAGTAATTCCTTTTTGCATGTCCTTTAATATCTCTTCGGGTGCCTCATCCCTGGGGTTGTCAGAAGTCAGTATAACTTTATCACTATACTTACATGCAATATCGGCCATAACCGGTCGCTTATCTTTGTCGCGATTACCTCCACATCCAACTACCGTGATCACTTGCTCCTGACCCGTCCTGAAAGCCTTTATTGCTGTCAATACCTTATCCAGGGCATCAGGTGTATGGGCATAGTCAACAATTGCCGTCACTTCTGAGGCAGTGGGTACCTTATCAAACCTGCCAGGGGCCGGTCCCATGTTGGATAATTGCCTCAGTACTTCCTC
Organism: Flammeovirgaceae bacterium; assembly: GCA_003229495.1. Taxonomy (GTDB): domain Bacteria; phylum Bacteroidota; class Bacteroidia; order Cytophagales; family Cyclobacteriaceae; genus SZUA-3. Next base: position 11,012 of record QIEB01000208.1, on the reverse strand, counting down.
AGAGGATTCACCCAAGAGTAACGCCACCGCATATGAGGCTACCAGATTGTAAGCATTGAACTCCCCGATAAGTTTGAACCACACCACATTTTGATCCATTTCTAATTCCAGGCCTCTGCTAGTATTGGCGATAATTTTGGCTTTGTAATCTGCAAGTTTTTTTAATCCGTAGGTCAGTTTGCGCCCCTTGGTGTTTTGTAACATTATTAAGCCGCGTTTATCGTCAATATTCACCAGTGCAAATGCATCGTTGGGCAACTCATCGAAAAGTTTTTTCTTAGCCTGTATATAGGCATCAAAGCTCCCGTGGTAATCCAGATGGTCATGGGAAAGATTAGTGAACACCGCACCAGTAAAGTGTAGCCCACTTACACGTTCCTGTACTAAAGCATGGCTACTTGCTTCCATAAAGCAATGGGTACAGCCCTCCTTTTCCATTGACTCCAACAAAGCATTTATGGTTACCGCATCTGGGGTGGTAAGTGATGCCTGTAATATGTGATCGTTGACTCTGTTATTCACCGTAGAAATCAATCCCACACGATATCCAAGATCCCGGAATAATTCATAAAGCAAAGTTGCAGTGGTGGTTTTTCCATTAGTACCCGTAATCGCTACCAGCTTAAGTTTCTTTGAGGGATTGCCATAAAAATTAGAGGCAACCAGGCCAACGGCTGCTGCACTATTCTTCACGGTAATATAGGTCACGTTTGGCCTCAGAATGTCTGGTGCATATTCGCTTAGAATGGCAATGGCACCTTTGTCAATGGCATTGTCAATGTACTGGTGACCATCGACCTGAGTACCAGATATGGCCACAAATAATCCCCCTGGCTGGACATTCCTGGAATCTACAAAAATCCCCTTTATGTCCTCATCCATATTACCGGATACCGACTTTAGGGAAACCTTGTATACAATTTCTTTTAGTACTGTCATTAGCTTAATTCAAGTACGATCTTTGCTCCAGTCGATACCTGAGTCCCAACGGCCAGAGACTGCCTGGTAATTCTTCCTTTGCCTTTGAACGCAACTCTAAATCCATGATTCTCTAACAGTGGAAGTGCGTCACGTAAGGTCATACCCACCACATTCGGCACTCTATTCGGTAAAATTTCATTCTCCAACCACTTAACTGAATTATAGTTCCTTCTGGACAACACCCAATCAGCATCAGTTCCAGCATGATTGGAAATTCCCAGTTCGTTACATATCAGTTGTAGATCCTGAAGCTGACCTGACCTAATTACCGGAAATACTCCAATTTCCGGATTAATTCCAGGCTCAAACATTTCATGCATATCGGAATCGCGACTGTAAATATTATCGGCGATTTCCTTAAATACCGGGGCGGCCACATCACTGCCATATTGGTTATAGCCCTTTGGATTGTCAATAATTACAATGCAGCTATATTTTGGGGCCTCGGCAGGAAAATATCCCACAAAAGACGTGTAATAGGCTTTTTCATACCCTCCACCTGCTTTTACTTTCTGAGCGGTACCTGTTTTGCCGGCAATACGGTAATCGCTGTCATTGATATTGGAAGCTGTACCTTCCTGAATCACCATTTCAAGCAACTTTTGCATTTTAAACAATGTGGCCTCGCTACATACTGACTGTCTAATTACTTCGGATTGATACAGCTTCCAGGTCTCGCCAGCCTTACTAATTCGCTTTACTATGATGGGCTTCATCATAGTACCCCCATTGGCAATAGCGTTGTATAAGGCAAGCGTATGCAAAGGTGTAAGCTTCAGTTCATATCCGATGGACATCCAGGGAAGAGTTACTCCGCTCCAGTTGGGATCTGCCGGATCTTTTATATATGGGACCCCGGCCCCTTTCATTTGAAACTGCAATGATTCGGTAAGACCCATCTTATCCAGATATGAAATGAACCGGTCGGGTTTCAATCCAAAGTGTTCACTCACCAACCGGCTTACTCCAATATTTGAAGATTTTGAAAAAGTTTCAGCGACAGTGATCTTTCCATACCCTTCGCGTTTATGGTCCCGCATTACTTTATCATAATACACATAGGAGCCCTTTCCGGTATCAATGCTATCGGTCAACTGGACTTCGGAATCTTCCAATAATGCCATCATTGAAGCCAGCTTGAAGGTACTTCCTGGCTCTGTAAGTCCTTGTTCTCCAACCGCATAATTGTACAGTTCCCAATACTTTCCTTGCTTGTTTTTACTCAGGTTAGAAATAGCTTTTATATAACCGGTTTCAACCTCCATAACCACCACGCAGCCATAGTTTGCATGGTGTTGCTCCAGTGCCCGTAGTAAGGCGCTCTCAGCGACATCTTGAAGATTTATATCAATGGTGGTTTCAATGTCCATACCTTCCACTGCCTTTACCTCGGACCCGTCGTGTACAGGTTTCCAACCACCACCGGTCATTTTCTGGAAGAGGGCATTCCCGTCCGTTCCGGCAAGCTCATTGTTGAAACTATACTCAAGCCCCGCCCCGTTGTTATTCTCGTTAATAAACCCTATGGTCCTGGTCCCAAGATGTGAAAATGGCTTGAACCTTAAGTCTACTTTCTCATAAATGGCGCCTCCTCGCATACGGCCTTCCCGGAAAATAGGCCAGGTTTGCATTAACTTCTTGTCCTGATAATTAATCTGTTGGTTATTGATTACCAGATAGCGTTTGTTGGACTGACGAGCTTTCCTGATTTTTCTTGAATAGTAATCCGCTGATCGGTCGCCAAAATAATTCGCAACAACAATAGCGAGTGAATCCAACCCGCGGTTGAAAACCTGTTCATCCGATACCGATGGATCAAATGCCAACCGATAGAATGGCAAAGAAGTGGCCAATAAGCTGCCGTTGTCAGAATAAATGTTTCCGCGGGTCGCTTTGACCGTCCTGAATTGTAAGCCTATCTCCTCTGCCATAGCTGTCCATTTTTCCCCTTCGACGAATTGAATTCGCCCCATTTTTACTACCACTATCACAGCAAATATGAAAGCCAGTAAGAATGCTATCCTAACTCTTAGCAATATGGACCTCTTTACATTCACTGGCCTGCTATTATTTTTATTGGGGGCTCGGAACTTTCACGTAACCCGGACTTTTTTACTTTTGATGCTACTTCGGACTGCTTACTGTCAAACATGTAGTCTGCTTTCAAAGTATGATAATCCGCTCTTAGGTCCTGCACCTGCTTCTGGGCTTCATTTATTTCCCTGATAGTATTTTCTGCATAGTGCCCGTTTCCTATATACAGAATTCCCAGAGCCATTAGAAACAACACCTGGGGCAGATAGTTGCTTGACGCTTGTCCAATAGATAGATCCTCTACTTTCAACCACCGTTCCAGTACCTCAAACAATGACCCTCTAGCGGATTTTTTGTTTCTTTTTAATTTATTTATATTTCCTCTTTTACCCATATTTCAAATACGTTCTGCTATCCTCAACTTAGCGCTACGTGACCTGGGGTTTGATTCCAGTTCTAAAGATGAAGCAGTAACCGGTTTTTTAACCACCGGCTTGAACGGACACAAGGGGTTGCCAAAAAAATCCTTCCTGAGCTCACCTTGAACATCACCTTTATTAATCAAATTTTTTACCAGCCTGTCTTCCAGTGAATGATAACTAATCACTACCAACCTCCCTCCGACACTTATTAAGTCCTCGCTCTGCTCCAAGAGCTCTTCCAAAGCATTGATCTCCTGATTCACCTCGATCCTGAGTGCTTGAAATACCTGAGCAAAGTATTTGTTCTGCCAACGTTTGGGCACCAGATGACCAATAGATTCTTTGAATTGTAATACGGTATTAATAGGTCGGCGTCGAGTTTTTACAATTACAGAGGCCAGGGTTTTGGCATTTCTTATTTCACCGTATTTCCCAAATAACTCTTGTAAAGATGCTTCATCGTAGCTGTTGATGATGTTTTTGGCAGTCAAGTCGGTTTTTTGATCCATTCTCATATCCAGTTCCGCATCAAACCGGGTAGAGAAGCCTCGAGTCGGAGTATCGATCTGATGGGACGATACCCCAAGATCTGCAAGAATGCCATCTACATTATTAACTCCATTTAGCCTTAAATATTTTTTCATATATCTAAAATTAACGGGTATGAAGGTGAACAAAGAGCTTTTTATAAACCCTGAATTTGCCAAAACATCTTCATCCTGATCAAATCCAAATAGTTTTCCACTTTTTAGTTTCTCTAATATTACTTTCGAGTGCCCCCCACCGCCAAATGTGGCGTCTACATATATTCCATCCGGATCAATAGCCAGTCCTTCAATACTCTCATCCAACAAAACCGGTTGGTGGTAGTCCATTTAATCCACAATTTGATCTCCATAAACCAGGGCTACCTTCAACCTGATAGTGCCAAACTGCCGCCAGATTGGTACCACTTCAATAAATTCTTTCCAACTGGATAGTATTTGCTGAGGCACCATTCTAAGGTCAATCATAATTACTCGTATAAATATTTCTGAGCCAGTTTCGAAAACTCCGACTGGTCAGTTATTAGATACTTTTGGTAAATGTCCGGATTCCATATCTCCACGCGATTGCCCATGCCAACTACAATCACCTGTTTCTCAAGCTGAGAGTATATGAGCATGGGCTTTGGGATTAAAAATCTGCCCATGGTGTCCAAGTCCACCAGGGCATTCCCCCTAAAAAAATTTCGCTGGAGCATTCTAAATTCTTCATTAAATTCATTCAATCCGGCAATCTTATTGTAAATTTTCTTGTACTCAATGAGCGGATATAATACCAGGCATGGCTCAAATCCACGTCGCAACATCAGTTCCGTACCTTTGCGTTCGGGTAGCTGCCCTTTGATTTTAGCAGGCAATACCAGGCGACCCTTTGCATCTAGTTTACAGTTGTATTCACTGGAGAAGAATGCCATAACTTTTCCAAACAATCCTTTGCTTAAAACAAATGTAGAAAAATAAATGACATATCCCACCACTTGCTGACACTTTTTACCACTTTATTAAAAATGCCTTAAAACCGGTTTATATTCTAAGAAAATATTCAATTTAGAGTGAGTTTCTGTAGTCTTATTGTTGGTCAAATAATGGTGAAAATATTAATTTATAGGCTATTAATAGCTGTAATTAATGATTTTGTTCATTGAGCCATAGTATTTATCTTAACCTAAATTAATGGTGTCAGAAAGTGGGAGCAATTATTATCTAAACCAGTTAATTCATGATATTTATAGTTGTTATATTTGAAGATGAAGTTATCTTTCCCAAGTTTCCCCTTGCAGCTCTGGCATTTATGTTTATTGATGATTGGCTTTTTGGGGAGTTGTGATAACAAGGGAGTAGATGGTATTCGCACGGGCATTTGGCGGGGCACACTGCTGGTCCAGGGGCAACAATTACCCTTTAATTTTGAAGTTACCAGCCCGGAAACAAAAACCTACCAAATTCACCTGATAAATGGCGATGAGCGAATAACTACTGAAGATGTGCGAATCCGGGGTGACTCCCTATTTGCCACCATGAATACCTTTGATACTGAAATAGAAGTACGCCTCATAAAACGCGGAATGACAGGGATTTGGTCAAAGAGATATGCGGATGGATATGTGGTGCCATTCCAAGCTAGTTTCGGAAACCCTAACCGGTTCATTCCTGGTGCTCAACCAAGTGTGGATATTTCAGGAAAATGGCAAGTTAAATTCTCAAAAGACACTGTTCCGGCAATAGGAATCTTTGATCAACAGGGTTCAAGGGTCCTAGGCACATTCCTGACAGCTAGCGGAGACTATCGTTTCCTGGAAGGATCAGTTTTTGGAGACAGCCTTTTTCTCAGTGCATTCGATGGGGAGCACGCTTTTCTATTTCGCGCCAAAGTGCGACAAGGAGAATCTATGGAAGGAGAATTTATATCCGGCATCCACTGGATGGAATCCTGGTCTGCCGTCCCAGATGCTTCGGCCGAGCTGATTAGCCAAGATAGCATTACTTATCTAATGCCTGGATACGATAAAATCAGTTTTTCATTTCCGGATCTGAACGGAAAGACAGTGAGCCTCAATGATCAAAAATTTCAGCAAAAAGTAGTGGTTTTGCAACTTTTTGGCAGCTGGTGCCCAAACTGCCTGGACGAAACAAAGTTCTTGTCCAACTGGTATAATAGTAATCGCCAGCAACCGGTAGAAATTATCGGACTTGCATATGAACGATTGGATGATTTTTCATATGCAAAGGGGAGATTGAACATAATGGCCCTAAAGTACCACGTCAACTACCAACTTCTAGTGGCCGGGACATCTGACAAAGATCTTGCCAGTAAGACATTGCCCATGTTAAATAAAATCAGTTCTTTTCCTACCACTATTTTTATTGACCACAAAGGAGCTGTTAGAAGGATACATACCGGATTCCTGGGACCGGGTACCGGTCAGTACTACCAGCATTTTGCCAGGGATTTTGAAAGCTTCATAAACGGGTTAATTGCAGAAAAAATGGCAGACACCTCTGCTGTTGAAATGTAGTTTATCTATTACGGGAAATGGTAAATTCTACCATTTCTCGTAGTGAGTCCTTATATGATGAATCTTGAAACCCGTCCAATATTTGCAGGGCCTCATCTACATATCGCCGCATCGCCCTATGTGCGTAATCAATGCCTCCTGATTCTTTTACAAATTCAATAACCGCCTTCACGTTTTTACTCCGATGATTATTACTTTTTACCATGCTTTTAATCCTATTCTGATCTCTTGAAGAGGCTTCTCTCAATGAATAGATCAAAGGCAGGGTCATTTTCTTCTCTTTTATATCAATTCCCAATGGTTTACCAATCTGGGCACTTCCATAGTCAAATAAGTCATCCTTGATCTGAAATGCCATCCCTATATTTTCTCCAAAAAGGGCCATTTGGGAGATGGATTTTTCATCAGCTCCTGCAGAAGTTGCACCTACTCCACAGCAGGAGGAAATAAGACTTGCTGTTTTTTGCCTGATGATATCAAAATATATGCTTTCCGTTATGTCCAGTTTTTTCGATTTTTCCATCTGAAGCAATTCACCCTCGCTCATTTCGCGCACTGCCTGGGATACCAGCCGCAATAGATCAAAGTCCCCATGATCGACCGATAACAGTAAACCTCTTGATAGCAGGTAGTCCCCTACCAACACAGCGATCTTGTTTTTCCACAGGGCATTAATAGAAAAAAAACCACGGCGGTAATTTGCATCGTCCACTACATCATCGTGGACTAAAGTAGCAGTATGCAGTAACTCAATCAGTGAGGCCCCTCTGTAAGTACTCTCGGAGATCTTACCGCTGACGCCCGCCGAAAGGAATACAAACATCGGTCTCATCTGCTTTCCCTTTCTCTTAACTATGTAACCCATGATTTTATCCAACAAAATGACTTTGCTTTTCATGAGTTGTCGGAATTTCTTTTCGAATTCCTTCATTTCCAGAGCGATGGGAGCTTGTATATTTGCCAGTGGCTGACTCATAAGACGTGGTTACAATAATACTATCAATTTGGCCTAATGCAAAACAGCTTTGCTAGTTATGAATTATGAGTTATGAATTATGAGTGAATCGAAATTTGCAATTTGCTACTTAATTAAATCGCTTTTTCAGTGTTTCAAATATCTTCACCGCATGATCTCTGGAGTTTTCAATAAACCACTTATTGGTTTGAAGACCTCCGCAAATGACTCCGGCCAGGTATATGTTCTCCTGATTGGTTTCATGGGTATCCAGGTCATAGACGGGTGATTTGATGGCGTTCTTATTCAACTCAATACCCATTGATTTTAGGAAACCGAAATCAGGTTGGTATCCGGTCATAGCCAGCACATAGTCGTTTGGTATGGTCATCAGGCCTTCCGGGGTCTCAAGATCAATTTCTCTTTTTCTGATCTCTGCTATTGAAGACCTGAAATACGCCTTAATGGATCCTTCTTTAATCCTATTCTCAATATCTGGTTTCACCCAGTATTTAACCCGTGGACTAATTTCACTCTCTCGCAAAACCATGGTCACATGGGCACCCTTGCGATAAGTTTCTAAAGCTACATCTACTCCTGAGTTAGCCGCACCAACCACTACAATATTTTGATCAAAATAAGGATGTGGCTCGTCGTAGTAGTGTTTTACTTTGGATAGTTCCTCTCCAGGAACATGAAGTAAATAAGGCAGATCGTAAAACCCTGTGGCAATCACCAACGCGCGGGCTTTGTACTTACTACGGTCGGTTTTTATGGAAAATACGCCAGCTTCCTTTTCTACGTTTAATACCTTTTCGTAAAGCCGAATATTTAGCTTCCAGCTGGAGGCCACTCTTCGATAGTACTCTAAAGATTCCGAACGATTTGGCTTGTTGCCGTGGGAAACAAATGGCACGTCTCCAATTTCCAGTCGGTCTGAAGTACTGAAAAATGTCATGTTATAGGGATAGTTGTAAAGGGAATTCACCAGGCATCCTTTATCGGCAATTATATAGCTAAGCCCTTTGCGTTCGGCTTCAATTCCACATGCCAGGCCAATGGGCCCGGCTCCAACAATAAATGCGTCCAACATGGAAATAATTGATTAATATATTCGCCAAAAATAAACAATATTTCTATTCTCGCACGGAGATTCGATTTCCAACAAAATGGACACAGTCTCTCTTCCAACCCTACTAAGAACGAAGAACTTAAAACTCAAAACTTTTTTTCTTAATTTTGCCTGCCGATAAATACATATTAAATGTCGCTTTCATCGAAATACCAACCACAAAAGGTTGAAGATAAATGGTATCAGTATTGGACGGAACGTGGATATTTTAGCTCCAGCCCAAATCCTGACAAAGAACCCTATACCATCGTGATACCCCCTCCCAATGTTACCGGAGTACTGCACATGGGTCATATGTTAAACAATACCATACAGGATGTCCTAATCAGAAAAGCCCGAATGGAAGGGAAAGAAGCCTGCTGGGTACCTGGCACAGACCATGCCTCCATTGCAACGGAAGCCAAGGTGGTGGCAATGCTAAAAGAAAAGGGAATCGAAAAACATCAGTTGTCCAGAGACCAGTTCGTGAAACATGCCTGGGACTGGACCCACAAGTACGGCGGGATAATTCTGGAACAACTTAAAAAACTGGGGGCCTCTTGTGACTGGGACCGTACAAGTTTTACCATGAATGACCAGTACTACAAGGATGTGATTAAAGTCTTCGTGGACCTTCACCGTAAGGGGTGGATTTACAGAGGGGTGAGAATGATCAACTGGGATCCTCAGGGAATGACCGCACTATCTGATGAGGAAGTAAATCACCGGGAGGTAAAATCTAAGCTATATTTTGTAAAATACTTTCTGGAAGGAGATGATGAAACCATTACTATAGCCACTACCCGTCCCGAAACTATATTAGGGGATACCGCTGTTTGTATCAACCCAAACGATGAAAGATATCATCATTTAAAAGGGAAAAAGGCCATAGTTCCCCTTATCAACAGATTGGTTCCAATAATCGAAGATGAATATGTTTCAATGGAGTTTGGCACCGGTTGTTTAAAAATCACCCCTGCACATGATTTAAATGACTACGAACTGGGCATTAAGCACCACTTGAAAAGCATAGACATTCTAAACGATGATGGAACCCTAAACGAACTGGCACAGCGATATGTTGGCAAAGACCGGTTTAAAGCCCGTGAATTGATTGTGGAAGAACTTGATCAAGCCGGTCAATTGGAGAAAGTGGAGGACTACCTAAATAGCGTTGGTTTTTCAGAAAGAACAAACACCATTGTTGAGCCCAAGTTGTCCATGCAATGGTTTATGAAGATGGGAGAATTGTCGAAGCCTGCTTTGGATCATGTGCTTAACGGCGATATTAAATTCTATCCCTCTAAATTCGTGAACACCTATCGTCATTGGATGGAGAATATCAGGGATTGGTGTATCTCCAGGCAGTTGTGGTGGGGACATCGTATCCCGGCATACTACCTCCCGGATGGGTCCTATGTGGTTGCTGAAGATCTGAATGAAGCACTACAACTGGCCAGGGAAAAAGACCAAGGTATATCGGAAAATGACCTTCAACAAGAGGAAGATGTACTGGATACCTGGGCCTCAAGCTGGCTATGGCCAATTGCAGTGTTCGACGGCATTTCAAAACCCCAAAACGAGGAAATCAATTATTACTACCCCACCAGGGATCTGGTCACCGCACCGGAGATCCTGTTCTTTTGGGTAGCTCGAATGGTGATAGCTGGCTATGAGTACCGGGGAACTATGCCGTTTAAGAACGTCTACCTCACCGGAATCGTCAGGGACAATAAAAAGCGTAAAATGTCCAAGTCTTTGGGTAACTCTCCGGACCCTTTGCAATTGATTGCCCAGTACGGTGCTGATGGAGTTCGAACCGGCATGCTTTTTAGCTCCCCTGCCGGCAATGACCTGCTGTTCGATGAGAAACTCTGCCAACAAGGTCGTAATTTCTCAAACAAAATCTGGAATGCTCTTAGACTGGTTAAGAGCTGGGATATTACCCCGGGTGATGCCCCCGACAACCATCAGGCTATATTGTGGTATAATGACAGGTGCCAACAGTCTATTGAAGAAATTGAAGATCATTTCTCTAAGTTCAGAATATCTGATGCACTGATCACTCTATACAAACTGGTCTGGGATGATTTTTGTTCCTGGTATTTAGAAATGATCAAACCCGCCTACCAGCAACCAATAGATCAGCAGACTTATGACCAAACCATTGGATTTCTGGAAATCCTAATGAAATTGTTACATCCGTTTATGCCTTTCATTACTGAAGAGATTTGGCATGAGCTTCAGGAACGGGACCAAGATGATTGTGTCACTATCTCTAATTGGCCAAAACCTGTTGCTTATGACTCCAACAATGTAAAAAGAACGCGTCGGGTGTTTGAAGTAATCTCACAAATAAGGCATCTTCGTGGTCAAACTGAAACATCACCACGTGAGCGGATAGACCTGTTTGTGCGAACACAAAAAGAGGAGCTTTACCGTCTTTAT